>CABUPZ010000029.1 GCA_902493585.1 uncultured Fusicatenibacter sp.
GGGCGGGATGCAGGATTCCTGCATCCCGCCCCCGCGCCGCCGCCCTCTTCCTGGTCTTCTCATTCTCCGGTGGGGTGTGGTGGGCGTTTGGAATTTACCGAAGCTTTCATCGAATGCATTTAGATGAGTAAACGAATTTTGGGAATATTTTTGTATGTTTTCTTAATCATTTTGTAGGGTGACTTTAGTTGGATGATGTGGTAAAATCTTTGAATAAGTAATAAGTTTGGAGGGATGGAAAGGGATGAAGTTTCGGCCGTGTATTGATATTCATAATGGTAAGGTGAAGCAGATTGTCGGGGGGAGTCTGAGGGATGAGAGGGATCAGGCGGTAGAGAATTTTGTCGCGGATCAGGATGCGGCTTTTTTTGCTGAATTTTATCGAAAGCGGGGGATTTTTGGGGGGCATGTGATTTTGTTGAATTCCAGGGATTCTGGGTTTTATGAGGAAACCCGGCAGCAGGCGTTTGGGGCGCTTCGTGCTTTTCCGGGCGGGCTTCAGGTTGGCGGCGGGATTACGACGGAGAATGCTGCTTCTTTTCTGGACGCGGGGGCAAGTCATGTGATCGTTACTTCTTTTGTTTTTAAAGATGGTCGGGTTTCTTATGAGAATCTGGAATTGCTGAAGCGTGAGGTGGGGAAGGAGCATATTACCCTGGATCTCAGCTGCCGGAAGAAGGATGGGAAGTATTTTATTGTTACTGACCGCTGGCAGAAGTATACGGATGTGGGCTTGTCTCTTCCGGTGCTCCGGGAGCTTTCTTCGCATTGTGATGAGTTTCTGGTCCATGCGGTGGATGTGGAGGGTAAAGCGCAGGGGATCGAAGTTCCGCTGGTGCATCTGCTGGCGGAGCTTGATGATTTTCCTGTCACTTATGCCGGAGGCGTCGGGAATTTTCAGGATCTTGAACTTCTGAAAAAAGAGGGGAAAGGCAGGATTGATGTGACCATCGGAAGTGCTCTGGATCTGTTCGGCGGCTCTATGCCGCTGGAGGAAGTTTTAAAATACAGTAACCGATAAGCTGGAGCGTGCTTGAAAACCGTATTTTGCACTCTTCAGGCACGCTCTACTTTGCAGTAAATCTCTCTACCGGGCAGAATGGCTGCAAATTATTTTCAAAACTTTCGGCAGAGGGAAAGTCCCATGTTTGGCTTACCCTCTGCCAAATTTTTTAGCCTCGTTTCAGCGGAAAAAACTCTCCGTTCTGATACCGCTTCAGAAGGATGACCGCCGCGATGGAAGCTGCCAGTTCGGATACCGGGAAGGCGATCCAGATGCCGGACGCTCCCAGAAAGCGTGACAGGATATATCCTACGGGAACGGTAATGACCAGCTGGCGCAACAGGGAGATGAGCAGGGATTCGCCGCCCCGTCCAAGGGCTTCGAATACTCCGGCAAATACCGTGCCGACCGTGGAGATCAGGAATCCGAGAGAGATGATCCTCAATGCTGTCTCTCCCTCTGCAAGCAGCTCCGCGTCTGCCTGGAACAGCTGCAGGATTTCTCCCGGAACCGCCAGTGACAGGATGGTTCCGAGCAGCATGATCGCCGCGGTTCCCAGGAGGCAGTACCGGATGGTCTGACGCACCCGCTCATACTGTCCGGCGCCGTAATTGTAGCCGATGATCGGCCGCATGCCCTGGACCATTCCGTTTGCCGGCATATAAATGAAGGTCTGCAGTTTGAAATAAATTCCAAGCACCGCCACATAGACCTGGGAAAATGCCGCGAGAATTCCGTTCAGCGCACTGACCAGCAAAGAGGGCATCATCAGCATCATGGAAGATGGAATACCCACGGAATAAATCTTCCGGATCAGCTGCCAGTCTTTTTTCAGATATCTTGGGTGGATCGTCACACCCGGATTCCGGTGCAGGTATACCACAACGTATAAAAGAAAAGCACCGATCTGCCCGATGACTGTCGCAATTGCCGCACCACGCACTCCCATGGCAGGGAAGCCAAGCAGCCCGAAGATCAGGATCGGGTCCAGAATAATATTGATGATGCATCCTGTAGCCAGCAGAACCATCGTGGTCTTCATTGCGCCGATTCCCTGATAAATCTTTTCCAACGCGATCTGAAGAAGGCTTCCAAAGGAAGCGCACAGCACCACATACGTATAGTCGCAGGCATTTTCCAGAATCTCAGGGCTGTCCGTAAACAGCTGCAGAAACGGCCTTGTCACAACCAGTCCGAATATTATAAAAAGCACACAGTGTACCAGTGTCAGCGCCATTCCCATGGTCGCCGTCTCATTTGCTTTCTCCTGGTTTTTCTCACCAAGGCTGATGGAAAGGGCGGAACTGATTCCCACACCGATGCCCACCGATACCGCCGTGACAATATTCTGCAGGGGATAGGCAAGGGAAACCGCGGTCAGTGCCTCCGTGCCGAGCCACGACACGTACATACTGTCGACAATATTATACAGGGACTGTACCAACATCGACAGCATCATCGGAAGGGACATACTGAACAGCAGAGAAAGCACCGGCCTTTCGCCCATCTTGTTGTTCTGTTTTTCCATAGTTTGCTCCTTAACATTTTTTATAAAATCTTCTATTTTTGAACATGGAAAGAAAAAAAACCACACCGCTCTGTTTATGCTGAAACAGAAAAACCGGTATGGCTTTTGAAAGCTCCAAATATTCGATTCTCTGCGGCGTTTTGCCGCATTACCTCTGAAAGATTATCATATTTTTTCCAAACCGTCAAGTATGTTTCTCCCTCCGGTTCCCCTACAGGTTTTCCTGTACTTTCAGGAAGACCTCCACCAACTCCGGATTGAACATCCCGCATTCTCCGCTGCTGATCATCTGTACCGCTTTTTCCTTATCAAAAGGCTCCTTGTAACAGCGCCGGCTCACCAGGGCGTCATATACATCCGCCAATGCCACGATCTGCGCCCAGATGCTGTTTTCTTCTCCAGCCAGATGATCCGGATAACCGGAGCCGTCCCATCGCTCATGGTGATGGCGGCAAATATCATACGCATAGGAAAATACAGGATTCTGCTCCACATTGGGCATCCGTTCGATCATTTCCGCACCCTTCAGCGTATGTATTTTCATTTCTTCATATTCTTCAGGAGTCAGCCGCCCCGGTTTGTTCAGAATGCTGTCGGGAATCGCAATCTTTCCAATGTCATGCATCATCGATGCGGTTGCGATCTGCTCAATCTGTTCGTCACTCAGTTCACAGCCGGGATATCCTTTTTCTCTCAGCGCCTGGAGCAGACTCCGGGTCAGCTGGTAAATATTCTGAATATGCTGTCCCGTCTCACCGCTGCGGAATTCAATGGCGAGAGCCAGCGTCTCGATCACATTCCGGCTGAGGGCATTGACTTCTTTCACTTTTTCCTCTATGATCTCCGCCTGATGCTCCACGGTTTCTCTCAGCTGCTCCTTGGTGCAGTACAGATCCACAACGCTCCGGATCCGCTGCTTCAGGAAATACGGGATGAAAGGCTTTTCGATGATATCCTTGACTCCGAGGCTGTAACCCTCGTACATGTTTTTCTCCGATGCGTCTGCCGTGATCAGAAAGACCGGGATATCCTGTCCAATATTGTGCGCTTTCATATATTGAAGCATCTCAAAACCGTTCATTACAGGCATGACCACATCCAACAGGACTGCGGCAATCTGCCCGTCGTACTGCTCCAGCCTCTTAAGCGCCTCCTGCCCGTTCTCCGCCTCTATGATCTTGTATTCATCTTCAAAAATGCTGCTGAGTATCGCACGGTTCATTTCCACATCATCTACGATCAGCAGACAATTTTTCTCTGTCCCAGCCATAGGTTTCTCCTTCCCGTCTGTCACTGTCCCGGCTGCTCAAGCATGCCGATCACATTCAGATATGTTTGCATCTGTTCTTTCAACACCAGATACAGGGGCTCAATCTTTTCCGTATGCCCCTCTCTCACCGCCTGCACAA
The DNA here is from genome assembly GCA_902493585.1 of uncultured Fusicatenibacter sp. Taxonomy (GTDB): domain Bacteria; phylum Bacillota; class Clostridia; order Lachnospirales; family Lachnospiraceae; genus Fusicatenibacter. Next base: position 3,941 of record CABUPZ010000029.1, read on the forward strand.
GTTCACTGCTGGTCTGATAACCCTCTTCCAGCCCCAGGTTTCCCAAAACTCCCTTCAGTGTATGCGCATAACGCTCGATATCCGACAGGTTCTGTGGTTCCACCGCTTCCGTCAGTTTCTGAAACGTCTCGTCCCGCTGCAATTTATATAAAAATCTGGCATACATATCCTCTCTGCCCATAAAACGCGCCAGAGCTCCTTTCAGATCGATCTTCAGATACCGATCCAGTTCACATACTTTCATTTTTGTCCTCCTCCCTTTCGTTCCTCAAAGTCTGTTGGGACAACACTTGTGAATTTTCATTTTCCGTCTTTGCAACAATCCTATTATAACATAAGCTGTACTGCAGGAAAACACCATTATGAAATCATGTGCAGAAACAATCCACTGCGCAGTTTCGGCTCGAACCAGGTGGATTTGGGCGGCATCAGTCTTCCCTGATCGGCTGCACGGAACAGTTCTTCCATAGAAGTCGGATACAGGGCAAAGGCTGCCCCTCCCTGCGCGTCCACCAGTCTTTCCAGCTGAGAAAGCCCCCGGATTCCTCCGATAAACTGAATCCTTTTGTCCGTTTTCGGATTCGTGATCCCCAGAACAGGAGACAAAATCTCATTCTGAAGAATGGAAACATCCAGCGACTCCACCGCATCCGTACGGTTTTTCTCCGTCTTTTCTTCCAGTTCGTACCACTGTCCGTCCAGATACATGGAAAACCTGCCTTTCTCCTTTGGATGAGCCGCCGAAGGAAGAGGTGTCATACGAAATTTCTCACCCACCCGGTTCAGAAATTCCTCCCTGGAAAATCCGTTCAGATCCTTCACCCAGCGGTTGTAATCCAACACCTTCAGTTCATTTTCCGGAAAAATCACAGAAAGAAATGCTTCTGCTTCCGGTTTTTCCTCCAGGCGTTGTCCTTCCGGAACTTCCTTTTCTCTTCTCTTTCTCGCCACCCGCACCGCAGACGCTGCCCGGTGATGACCGTCCGCAATATAGAGACTGTCCATAGCCTCAAAAATCTCACAGATGCTCCGGATGGTTTCCTCATTGTCAATTTTCCAGATCCGATGGCGAATTCCATCCTCTGCCGTGAAAGAATAAATCGGAACCGCCTTCTTCTCCCGTTCCTCCAGTTCCGTCAGCTTCTGATTTCTCCTGCACGCAAGAAAAATCGGACCCGTCTGTGCCCCGCAGGCCTCCACATGACGAATCCTGTCTTCTTCTTTCTCCGGTCTGGTATTCTCATGGCGTTTGATCACACCATTTTCGTAATCCGCCACGGAAGCACAGCAGCACACTCCGGTCTGGGTACGTCCGTCCATCGTTAATTCATACAGATAAAGGCAGGGTGATTTCTCCTGAATGAACTCACCCCTGCCTATCATTTCCCGCAGTTCGTTTCCTGCCGCCTGGTACACAGCCGGCGAATACATATCCGTATTCTCGTCAAACTGCGCCTCCGGCCTGTCGATTTTCAGAAAGGAAAAAGGATTTTTTTTCACTTCCTCCGCCGCTTCGCTGCGACTGTATACGTCATAGGGCAGGGCCGCTATTTTTTCCGCCAGATCCTGTCTTGGTCTCACTGCACAAAACGCTTTTATTTCAGCCATTGGTTCTACCTCTCTTTTCCGTTGTCACAGCAAAGAATCTGCCCGCATACTTTTACCCGGATCGCAGACCACCTGCTGACCGGCTGTAACTATTCTACATAACCTATGTAAAATATGCTCCTCTGAGAACGTCAATTCTCTGCAGATCATTTGCAGCTTTATCATCATTCTTCTTCCCGTTACCGTAAAGTTCTACTGTTTTGCTGCTGTGAGAAATTCCCATACCGCGGCTGCAGCCACGAAGATGATCCAGGTGCCCCACCATTTCATCGTCGCGAAACTGCTGACCAGGTAAATCACTGTGATCAGGATCCAATAAGAATCTTCATATTTTTTCAGTCCGTTTTTTTTCTTCTTTTTTTTATGATCCGCTCTGCTGCTTCTTCCTCCGTCATCCCGCGCTTTAAAAGTGTTTCCTGCGCTTCGCGGATCACCGTCGCCGAAACGATCAGATGGACGCCGACACCGATGATGAGGAACATCACCACCAATCCCATCAGTACAAATACTTCCTCGAACTCCAGGGCTCCTGCAAAAAGGACCGGAGTGACGCTGACAATGCACATACAGATGCCAATCATCATGCTTCTGCGGTAACTGTCCTCAAAAGCTTCTTTTTCTTCCTGTACAGCCTCAGCAACTCCAGGTTCAAGTATGTAGTGTTTTTTGGAAAGATACTGATATTTCTGTAGTTTTGACGCGCTGCCAATAAAGATCGTCACCGCCCAGGCGACCAGCAGCAAAAGCAGTACGGTTCCGATCCCTCCGGCGATATTTTCTGCTTTGACAGAATTTCCCAAAACCAAAGATGCCGATGCGCAAGAGCCGATCAGCGCTGCCGGTGCAAAGATACAAAGCATGACGCCCCGTCCAAGCTGACGTCCATATTCTCCTATCTGTTCCAGATAATCCAGCGCTTCGCCAAAAGGAACTCTTCGATAGTATTTTCCATTTTCATCTTCCATCTCTTCCGGAGAAACCCACTCTCCTTCCAGAACCTGTTCTTCCGTTTCGTTCCCTGTCTTCTCCCCGGAAAAAAGTTCCTGTTCCGGATCCGGGGGTTCTGCCTCCTCCTCCAGGATTTCCTCCTCTTTCAGAAGGAAATCTGTGGACACGGAAAACAACCGGGACAGATCCAGAATACGGTTCAGATCCGGAAGGCTGGTTCCACTCTCCCACTTGGACACCGACTGCCGGGAGACACCCAGCTGCTCTGCCAGTTCCTCCTGGGACCATCCCTTCTGTTTTCTCAGCATCAATATCTTTTCCGATAAGCTCATATCTCCATCCTCTTTTCTCATCTGCTCTGCTTCCATTGGCAACAAGATCTTTCGCTGTCATTCAGCTTTCTCTTTATCAGAAGTATAACAGATTTTCCCACCGGATTCTATCAATCAGAGTTGATATTTTTTATGCAACCGACAGTTGCGGTTCCCACACCACAGCCGGATCACACACCGTTTTTCTGGCAGATATCCTTCAGACAGCATTTCTCACAGTAAGGTTTTGTGCGGGCTGTGCAGACGTCTCTTCCATGGTAGACCAAACGATGGCAGAAATCACTGCCTTCCTCCGGCGGGATGATCTTCCACAGCGCCATCTCCACTTTTTTCGGTTCCTTGATCCCATCCACCAGGCCGATACGGTTGACCAGCCGGATGCAGTGGGTATCCGTCACAATTGCCGGTTTTCCGAACACATCGCCCATGATCAGGTTCGCGCTTTTCCTTCCGACACCCGGCAGCTTCAGCAGAGCATCAAAGTCATCCGGCACATGTCCGCCGTATTCATCCCGCAGGATCTTCATACAGGCGCTGATATCCCTTGCCTTGCTCCGTCCCAGACCGCAGGGGCGGACGATGGCTTCAATTTCATCCACCTCCGCTTCCGCCAGCGCATTGACATCCGGATATTTCGCATACAGATCCTGAACCACCACGTTGACCCTGGCATCCGTGCACTGCGCCGCCAGCCGGACGCTGACCAGCAGTTTCCACGCCTCGTTATAATCCAGTGTACATCCGGCATCCGGATACTCTTTCTTCAATCGTTCGATCACTTCCAGTGCAAGTTCTTCTTTTGTCATAATTTCTCCTTTCAATCCCGTGTCAGTTTTTTCACCCAATTACCATAATTCACTTCCAGAAATGCCGGAATACATTTAAACACCTGATCCGCGTTCAAGCAGCACACAACGGCCACCGGCGACGCTTCCACCACAAACGCCATAACCAAAGACAGCGGGATCACGATACACCAGATACTGATCAGATCCATCCGCACCACGAACATCGCATTTCCTCCGCCCCGGATGATGCCGTTGTTCGTCGGCATCTGGTAGGACATCGTCACGCAGATCACGCTGAGAATGATCAGGAAACTGTTCGCCATCTCCCTGGTCTCCGGTGACAGATCATAAAGATTCAGAACCGGTATCCGCAGGAAAAACAGACAGATACCAGATACCAGTCCGATCACTACAAACATCTTCTGAAGCCGCCGGGCATACAGCCGCACACGGCTCATATCTCCCTCTCCGATCGTCTTTCCGATCAGCACCGAAGCCGCAGAAGACGCTCCCACCGCCATGGATTTTACCATCAGGAACAGATTGGACGCCGCGCTGTTTGCCGCGATCGCCCGCGCCGTCATATGTCCAAGGATGGCCGTCTGCATCGCTGTGTTGAGTCCCCACAGTCCCTGCACCACCAACATTGGCAGTGTTGTCTTATAATAATCTTTGCGCAGAACCCTGTCTGTGTGAAAGTAATCGCTGATCCGCATCTTCAGATTCGGCTCCTTTTTCAGCACATACCAGACAGCCACCACACACTCGATGATCCTTGCCACAAGCGTTCCGATTGCCGCGCCGGTGACTCCAAGCTGCGGCGCGCCGAATCTTCCGTAGATCAGCACATAATTGATACAGCAGTTGATCACCAGTGTTGAAACGGACAGATAAAATGCAATCTTCACGATCTCAACACTGCGGAGCGTGGCAAGCAGGATGGTTGTCACAGCAAAAAACAGGTAGGTAAAACGGATGACCGCCAGATATTTCACACCTTCGGCAATGATCGCCTCATCCGTCGTAAACAGTCTCACTGCCTGATGTGGAAACAGGCTGACTGCCAGAAACAAAATCAGAGCAAACGCCAGACCCGTATGCATCGCTGTCGCCGCAATTTTTTTCACCGGTCCGATCTGCTTTTTGCCCCAATACTGGCTGCAGAAAATAACCATTCCGTCCCCGGCAGCCATTAAAAGCTGCTGGTAGATAAACTGGATCTGATTGACCGCCGCCACACCGGACAGGGCAGTTTCGCTGTAAGCTCCCAGCATGATATTGTCCGCCAGATTGACGCTCAGAGCGATCACATTCTGGAAGACCAGCACGAGATACATTGCAAAAAAAGTTCGGTAAAAATGTTTATCTTTCACGGTTTCATTTCCTTTGTCCTATCGTATTTTTCGCAGTTTTTCTTCTTTATTTTACTGCTTTGTACTGTTTTGTACCATTCATCCCAGTTCCTCTGTTGCCCGCAGAATTTCCCCTGCGGTCTCCTGCTGTGAGAATCCAGATACATCAATCTTTCTCGTATTCAGCTTTTCATACAGAGGGAGTCTGCTTTTGCTCCGCTCCAGCACATCCTCCGTCCGCAGTCCCGTCTCAATGTCCTTTCGAATACGCTTTTCCAGTTCTTCCAGGGCACAGACGAGTGAAATGCTGTAAACCTGACATTCCCCGACGTCCAGTTTCCGGAGGATCTCATCGATGATCCCCTGTTCATGCATTACCCAACAGAATACAATATTTTCATACGCGCTGCACCGGAGAAAATTGTTAAGAAGAAAGCAGATATTTTCCATCACCATCGCTTTCGTCTCGTCATTTACCTGAAACGGCTCCATGTCCCAGCACCAGTCCCCGTCCAGAAACACACAGTTGGGCAGCTGCCTTTTCAGGATCTGACAGACCGTGGTTTTTCCCACACCCATAGTTCCTCCGATCAGATATAGTCGCTTCATTTCTTCCTCCCAAACATTCTTTCCTGCCGCCATATCTTTGCCTTGCCGTTTACCTCTGCGGTTCTGAGGTTATTTTCCTGCCCGAAAGTCGGCGGAACAATCCCTGGGGAAGTTCAAACACCATCAGGATGCCAAGAACGATCGCCACCGCTATTTTTAAAGTCAGAAACCCTCTCTGCCCCGCCTGCTCCAGTTCATTGGTCACAACATAATAGGCCGTCCAGTAGATTCCTGTCCCCGGAACCAGCGGAAAGATCCCGGAAATCAGGAAGACCGTTACCGGACAGCTCCTTTTCACCGCAAAAAGCCGTGACAGGAATACCACCACAACATTGGCAAAAAAAGTTGCGATCGGCTCGGAACACCACAGCAGAAAGATCTCATAACATACCCATCCGGTTCCACCGATCAGCCCGCACAATCCGTAATATTTTCTCGGCACCTGAAACAACAGGGCAAAAGCCATCGTTCCAATGCACGCCGCAAAAAATTCCCATAGAATCCTCACACTCAAAGCAGCCATCCTCCCGCAAAATGATGCCATCCCATCATGACCAGACCGACGCCCATGGCAATGCAGAACGTCACCAGCAGAGCATCCAGCATCCGCACCGCACCGGCGATATAATCTTCATCCGCAATATCCCGGATTGCAGTGGTAAACGCCACGCCGGGTACCAGCGGAATGATCGAACCGATGATCATTTCTCCCAGATGGTGTCCGATCCCACACTGATACAGCACAATACCAAACAGAGTCACCAGCGCGCCGCCGGAGATATTTGCCGCGATTTTGGAAAGCCGCCCACGCGCCAGATACAGAAGATACAGATACAAAACAATCCCTGCCGCAAACGCCGCCAGACTGTCCACCGTATCTCCGCCGAACAGAAAACAAAAACAGGCGCTGCCCACTCCGGAGGCAAGAACCTGATGGCTTTTTGGCTTTGGCGGCATTTTCTGAATCTCGACCAGCCTCTCTCTTGCCTGCGCGGGTGTATGTTTTCCTTCCACGATTTCCCGGGAAAGCTGATTGACCGCCGTCACCCGGTCCAGACGGACTGCGCTCAATGGAATATGACGGACTCTGGCAAAGTCCTGCTCCCTGTCGCTCCCTGCGGTAAGAAAAATTCCGCTGCTCAGCACAAAGGCATCGCTGGATTCCACACCGTATGCCCTGGCAATCCGGAAGATGGTCTCCTCCACCCGAAAAATTTCAGCGCCGCTGGCAAGCAGGATATCCCCTGCCAGCGCAGCCACATCCAGCGCTTCACGCCTGTCTTGTTTCTCCACTTCTTTTTCCTCCGTCTCTCCCAATTGATTGCAGTATAGCACGAGATTCTTCAATCAACAACTGCTTTTCTCATAACAAATGAGGATATTTTTCCCTCCGGTGAAAGAAAAATATCCTCATTTCCATTGAAATTCCATTCGTTATGCAAATTTTTTCTTAATTCTCACAAATACACGTTCAATGCAGTACGCCACCAGGAACACCAGCAAAATGGCAACCCCTGCGGTTCCGTAATCATACCCCTGCAGACTGTTGGAAATGACATAACCGATCCCGCCGGCTCCTACCATTCCAAGGATCGCGCATTCGGAGAAGTTTGTTTCCAGACGCATGCCCGCCCAGGCTACGATCTGGGACAATGCAGCCGGAAGGATTGCATTCATAAAGATGCTCAGCCGGCTGGTTCCCGTCACCTCCAGAGCCTCAATCGTCTCATCGGAGATACTCTCAAAACTCTGGGCAAAAGACTTGGTAAAGAACGCTGTCGTATGGACACATAAGCCTGCCACACCGGCTTCCGGACCCATTCCCAGACACACCAGCATGAGCAAAACCCATACGGGAGTAGGTACAGCCCTTAAGAATGTGAAGAAAGACTGAGTCACCACAGATAACGCCGGAATGCGGAACACATTTCTCGCCGCCAGCATTCCAAAAACAACGCCAAGGATCAGACTGTACAAAAGGGAAAGTACCGCGATGGAAATCGTCTCAACCAGAGAGGAAAGGATCAGGTCCATATTGGTAAAATCCAGATGTGCCAGTTCCCAGAAAATCCCTCCGATCTCCGGAATACGAGACGCCATTTTCAGCCAGTCGATTTCCAGATAAAGAAGACTGAGCACAGTCAGCGCTACCGTTCCGATCAGAAATACAGGGATAAACCTGTTCCGCTGCTTACATTTCACCGGAATCCTTGCGGCTTTTCCGGTTTTCTTTTGTTTCGTCCTTATGTCCGATATTCTGTTTGCATTCCTATTCATTTCAAGATCTCCTTTCGGAGTTTTCCGGTAATCTGGTCCACAACAATAACCATAACAGCAATCAGCAAAATAATGCTCAGCGCAATATCATATTGGAAACTTTTGATATAGGAGAACAAGGTCAGTCCTACACCGCCGCCTCCAACCATCCCGACGATCGTCGACGCCCTGATATTCACCTCCACACAGTAAAGAAACCAGGACAGGAAACCGCTCAGGCAGGATGGAAGGATCGCCTGGGAGACGCGCTGCGGAAAGGTTGCCCCTACCGCCTGGAGACTTTCCACACAGTCCTGAGAAACATCCTCCATCGTTTCCACAAACGCCCGTACCATAAAAGCAAAACTTGTAATGCACAGGGCGACAAATCCTACTCCGGTTCCGATTCCCAGAGAAGAAAACAGAATAAACGCCCACACCAGAGCCGGGATATTCCGAAGAAACGTTGCAAATCCCCTGACAAATTTCGCAGCCTTTGGAAAGGGAGACACTTTTTCGCTTCCAAACAAAGAGACGAAAAATGCCAGCACCGCCGCAATCGTCGTCGCGGACATCGCCAGCGCCAGTGTTACCAGCACGCTGGATAATACCCCCGGAATCCGGCTTGCCTTCGGCAGCGCCGGAGGAAGGAAGTCCTCGGTAATAAATTCCCAGAAAGCGTCTCCATTTGCAATCAGAGTCATTACATTAAAATTGGTGAGAAAGCTGCATACAACAAAGAGAAGCACTGCCACAATCAGGAACCCGGTATACAGCCGTTTTAAATCACGCGCAATCAGCGGTATCCTTTTCGTCATCTGCATTTCCTCCAATCATCAGGTTTTCCCTGGAAGTTCCATAAATCCTCTCGATCATTTCATCACTGAGCAGTTCCGGAGAACCGTCGAAAACGATCTCGCCTTTGGACAGTCCGATAATACGGGTCGAATATTTCAAAGCCACATCCAGCTGATGCAGGTTTACAATACACGCGATATTTCTTTTCTGCGTCATATCGTGCAGCAGTTCCATGATCGTCTTTGCGCTGGACGGATCCAGCGAAGCAATTGGCTCGTCACAAAGCAGAAGCTTCGGATTCTGCATGATCGCGCGGGCAATTCCCACTCTCTGTTTCTGTCCGCCGGACAGGTCGGACGCCCGGTTATAGCTGAATGCTTCCAGTCCCAGTTCCTTCAGCAGATCCAGCGCTTCCTGCTTGTCCTGCTCGCTGTATCTTCCGAATATCCCTTTCAGCCCGCTCATATACCCCAGACGTCCATGAAGCACGTTCTGAAGGACCGACAGACTGTATACAAGATTGTAATTCTGGAAGATCATGCCTACTTTTCGGCGCTGTTCCCTCAGCTTTTTTCCACACTGATCCGATACCGGCTGTCCGTCCAGATAAACAGTGCCTCCGCTGATGGGGATCAGCCGGTTAATCGCACGCAGAAGCGTTGATTTTCCCGATCCGGAAGGACCGATGACAGAAACAAACTCCCCCTCCTTCACCTCCAGGGAAACTCCGCGAAGGGCGTGTACACCGTTAGGATACTCTTTGGATACCTGATCAAATTTCAAAATCGTTTTCATTGCATTTCTCCTGTCTCCATCACTTATCAGAATTCATTAATGATCTTGTTCAGTTCGATAATGTCCTCATAGTCGCTCATATCACATTCGATAAAACGTGCTCCCGGAATCTTGATCACATCGGTAAAATACTGTTCGTTGTCATACGATGTCAGGAACTCGGTCAGCTGATCTCTCGCCTCCTGATCCACATGCTCTCCCACTACCATGGCTTCTGCCGGGATTGCTCCTGATTCATGGATCACTTTCACATCTCCTTCTGCTGCATTTCCATTTGCGATCTCAGATGCCAGAATCTGATCGGAAATCGGAACCACGTCCACATCTCCCTTGATCACCGCCTGAAGTCCTGCCTGATGGGAACCGGAGAAACTGACCGCCTCAAAAAAGTCTCCGTTGGTATGCAAAAGGTCCGTGTTCAGATCCTCGTCCGGAAATGCCTGGATGATTTCCGCCGTAGGAACCAGGTTTCCGGAAGTGGAATCCGGGTCAACAAACGCCATCGTCTTGCCTTTGATATCTTCGATTGAATGGATCTCATCGTTGCTGCTGTTTGCAATCAGTACCGAATGATAGATGGCTTTCTCAGGATCACCGTCCTCCGCTTTCATGACGATCGGTTCCAGATCCGTTCTCTCTACTCCCAGTGCCAGCGCCTGAGATCCCATGTAAGCCATATCTGCTTTTCCCGTACGAAGCGCCTCAATGATCGCATTGTAGTCACTTGCCTGGATCTCCTCCACCTCACATCCCAGCGCTTCGGAAAGATCTTCCGCCAGACCGTTGCGGGCATCCGCGCTCTCGGTCGTCGATTCATTCGGTGCGTATGCGATGGTAAATACACCGTCCTCTCCGCCGGCGCCTCCTTCCTCTGTGTTTCCCTCTCCATTACCGCATCCGCCAAGCATGGATACTGTCATTAACGCCGTCAGTGTCACTCCAACAAATTTACGATTATATTTCATGATGCTTCTCCTCCCAGAATATCTGCAATTTCATTTTCCTGTGCCGGATAGATGGACTCCAGAATCGTTCTGATGTTATCTGAAGTGATTTCCACCGGATTGTTGTCGGCACGTCCTTTTGTCATCCCAAGCTCTGCCAGTCGCTGCAGGTCTTCCGCCCGAACTCCCCATTCCTGAAGAGAGACCGGCTGACCGGAGCGTCTGAGCCAGCTGTTGACCCTGCTTTTCAGCATGTCCGCATCCTCCACTCCGAGAGTTTCCATCAGTGCATCCAGATCCTTTACACTGGATGCATTCATCTGAAGCACCGGCGCCAGCAGCATACTTACCGCGGCTCCATGAGGGATTCCATAATGCATGGTCAGCGGATAGGAAATCGAGTGACAGGCGGTCGTCCTGGTATTGCTGAACGCCATTCCCGCCAGCATGCTTCCTTCTGCCATCGCGTCATGGGCTTCCTTCTTTCCGGATAACAGTGCTTCCATATTTCCCATTATAATCCGGACAGCCTGAAGAGCCAGCGCCCTTGACACACAATTTGTCCCTTTCGCCCAATAGCTTTCCACCGCATGTGCCATCGCGTCCAGGGCGGAAGACACCGCCAGTTTCAGCGGCATTCCTTCTGCCAACTGCGGATCCACGAACGCTGCATAAGCGTAATTTTCCTGATTCTCCACCGAACGTTTCACATCCATGACCGGATCCCAGATGGTTGCCCAGCAGGTTACCTCACTGCCGGTTCCTGCGGTAGTCGGAACCCCGATCCAGCGAGCCGACAGGCTGCCGTAATTTTTACTCAGGATCAATTCCCGCAGCGCATCCGTATCGGCTATTTCTTTTCCATAGAGACAGCACAGGGATTTTCCCACATCCATAATGCTGCCCCCTCCAACCGCTACGACAACCTCAGGAGAAAACTCCCTGGTCTGCTCATAGGTTTCATAAAGCTGCTCTACCGTCGGATTGGACGCCTGAAAAAGAACCGTTCTCACATCAAACATCCTCCCTGGCTGCTGCAGACTGGAAAAAACAGACCTTGGAAGCGCCTGTTCACTCCACACCAGGAAAAGCACTTTCCTCTCCTTCAGATTCATTTCTTCTAAAAACTCAGGTAACTCTCCGATGCATCCAGCACCTTGAATCGTGTGCACCGGATTATAATATTGATTCATTTTCTTTTTGCTTCCTCCTGCATTATGCTTCTTTTTGCTGTTTTATGCTTTTTTATTCGCTTATAATCGCATTATATACCGCAAAAACAAGCATCCGCAAGCAAGCTTCTGTGAACTGTCTGTAAAAATTTCGTAATGTACGAATATCTTCAGACATAAAAAAAGGTATCTCAAATGCCTGTCCGCTCTTGAAATACCCTTTTCAATCTATAAAAACCGGTTATAAAATTGTAATTCCTTTTTCTCTGTATTTTTCCCGGATGGAATCGGAAATATGATCGTCCGTCACCACCGCATCCACCTGTGTACGGGAAAGCACTTTCTTTTTTGAACATTTTCCGATCTTGCTGGAATCCATCACTGCAAGCACCTGCCTTGCCGTTTCTGCCAACAGCTGGATAATCCCGATCTCATGGAAACGAAAGTCAGTAAATCCGTCATTGTAACTGACTGCATTGATGGAGAGAAACGCAATGTCCGGATGGTACTGACGAAATTCCTGTTCACAGACAGTTCCGCAGGTGGAACGCTCCAGAGGGTCCACCTCGCCGCCGACTGCGATCAGCTGGATCAACGGGCTCTGCATCAGAATACTGATCGCCGCCTGGTTGTTGGTCACCACAGTGATTTTTTTCTCCAAACCAAGCAGTTCCTGGGACAGGATCGTGTTCGTTGTGCCTGAATTGAGCGCAACCACATCTCCCTCCTTGATATAATTCAATGCTTTGCGGGACGCTTCCCGCTTCAGATCACTGTGTACGATCTCCCTCCCGGTAAAATTAAGGAAGGAGGCTCTGGATTCCGGCAGGCAGGCTCCTCCACGCACACATTTGATCAGACCATCCTGTTCCATCGCCTTCAAATCCCGCCGTATGGTATCCACAGACACCTGAAGCATCTGGCTGAGTTCGCCCACACGGACGGTAGACTGCAGCTGAAGCTGCTGTAAAATCAATTCTGTACGCTCTGTCTGTAACATCATGTTTTCTATTTCCTGTTCATCCATAATAAATAATCTTTGATATTCGTATATAGTATAATAGAAATATTTCAGAATTTCAAATACTGTTTTCTTTCCGATATGCTATACTGGAAAAAGATCATACGAAAGGAATAGAGAACAATGAAGATCGTTTTTTTAGACGCAAAGACACTGGGAGATGACATTGACTATACTCCGTTTGAGCAGCTTGGAGAAGTCGTGAAATATCCTTTTTCCACTCCGGAAGAAATTGCCGGACGTGCCAAAGACGCCGATGTGCTCGTGGTCAATAAAGTACAGATCAATGCCCGGACCATCCCTTCCCCGGAAAAACTGAAGCTGGTCTGCGTCACCGCTACCGGCACCAACAACCTGGACAAAGAGTACCTTGCCAAATGGAACATCCAATGGCGCAACGTCGCCGGATATTCCACAGAATCCGTGGCACAGCATACCTTCGCCGTGCTGTTTTATCTGATGGAACATCTGCGCTATTACGATGATTATGTAAAAGAAGGGCATTATATCAACGACCAGATCTTTACCCATTTTTCCAGAACCTTCCACGAACTGAACGGATCCGTCTGGGGAATCCTGGGTCTTGGCGCCATCGGCCGCAGAGTGGCAGATATCGCCGGAATGTTCGGCGCGGATGTCATCTATTACTCAGCATCCGGCGCTCCCGCACAGGAAGGATATCATCAGGTAGATTTTGAAACCCTGCTTCGCCGGTCAGATATCCTGTCCATCCATGCGCCGCTGAACGAATATACGCAGGGCCTGATGAACGCGGAAGCGTTCCGCAAAATGAAATCCGAAGCGATCCTTCTGAACATGGGCAGAGGACCGATCATCTGTGAAGCGGATCTCGCCGATGCACTGAACCATCATGAAATCCTGGCTGCCGGGCTGGATGTTCTCTGCGAAGAACCGATGGCGAAAGACAGCCCGCTACTCACTGTCACAGAGCAAAGCCGGCTGTTCATCACCCCGCATATCGCCTGGGCGGCTGTAGAGTCCAGACAGCGGCTGATGAAAATTGTCGCCGGTCAGATCCGAGATTTCTTTAAAAATACCTGATCCTGGCGTTGGACTTTCCTCCGGCACGGCTTTTACCGATTTCACTCTTTCTGTAATTCTGACAGGACTAAATTTTTGCAAAGTATGCGTCACAGTTTATGAAAAATTCATCCCGAACTCAAGCATCCTATTACGCTTCCTGAGTTCGGGATGAATTTCCCACAAAGTTTATTTTCAGTCCATTTTTCCATTAAAAAGACTTAGCTGCCTGTACTCCTTTTCCTCGGGGAATTCATTTAAATACGCAAAAATCTCCTTGGTGCGGTACATGATTCCAGTTTCCCGGCAGGCCGTTTCAAACAATGCTGTAAGACGCTCATGCTTCGGACTCATTACCTCATAAGCATTCCCATAGGTACACTGGTACTTCTGTTTCAATCCCGAAAAATACTGGTCCAGCGCCTGATAAAAATATTCCCTGTCACCTTCACGCAGGGTCACTCCCATCCCCAGTTTTCTCCACTGGAAATGGTGCGTCCTCTGCCGGATGGTATTCCTATCTCACTTTGTACTCCCTGCACGCAGCCACATAAGCCTCGATATTTTTCCACGGAACTTCCGGTTCCAACAAATGTGTCGGTGCCACAAACAGACCGCCGTGCTCTCTCGCAATATCCAGATTCTTCCACACCTGTTCCTTTACACCTTCTGGTGTTGCAAACGGCATGGTTGTCTGTGTTCCAATGGTGCCGTGAAAGGAAATCTTTCCCCCATATTTGTTGTAAATTTCCTGAAAATCCATACACTCACTCTGAATCGGATTCAATACATCGATTCCGCATTCAATCAAATCCGGAATAAAATCTGTAACCGTACCGCAGCTGTGGTAGAAAATGATAATTCCAGGGTCGATCTCTCTGATCGCGTCAACGACTTTCTTCAGGCGAGGCTTAAGCCATTCCCGATACATTGCCGGACTCATCATCGGACCATTCTGCATTCCAATATCGTCACCCAGATAGATAATGTCAACTCCGGCGCGGGCATAGGATTTTGCCCGTATGATTGCCTGCTCCGTTACCTTATCCAATATCCAGGACGCAATTTCCGGTTCACAGGACATGTCTACCATAAGATTCTCCATTCCCCGGATATACCAGGCAGTCTCCCAGATTGTCATCTGCATGTTGCCCATCGCTGCCAGATTGCGGCTGTGAATATTCTCCACCTGGATTTTTTGGTGCGACGCGTCCCCTCTTGAGAAGTCCGGAAAAGGATACGCCTGTATTTCTTCCAGTTCTTCCATGTCTCTCATGGGATTTCGCATATAGGTCATATGCTTTGCCGCTTCGCTTCCTGGCTCATGGGCAACGCCCCAGATATCGATCGACGCGCCTTCTTTCAGTCCGCCCGGATAGAATTTTCTGTACTCTTCCGGATCATAGGGCAGCCGGATATCTTCCACATTGCGCCAGGGCATATCAAAATATTCCATGTAATCCGTCTGTCCGCCTGTCTTCTCTTGAAAAGTTTTTACCAGATCCGGACACAGGCTGAATTCCACGGGCACTTCTTCATAGGGTTCTCTTCTCAGCAGCGCCAGTAAATTTTCTCTTTTTGTCATCTCTCTTCTCCTCACTCACCTGAACATAATAATTTTTCCATATCTTAATTCCATTCTCTCTTGACACCTTCACAGTATATCTTATAGAATCAAAAAAAAGAATGATGGAACTGGCATATACATGTCATATTTGGTATAGGAGTTTTTTCATTATGAACATTCCACAGAACTACTTTAAAAACGACAGCGTCTACGGAAATCTTTCAGACAATCCCAGAAACGGAACTATAGGCTGTGGCTTTCTGTTTAAGCCGGACGCCTCTTACAGCCAGTCTCTTTGCTTTGATCACTACGGAGCCTTCTATTTACTGAGCGGACAAGGATTCTATCAGGATGAAACCGGAAAGAAACTCTCTCTGGCTGCAGGAGACTATGTACAGCGCCTTCCTGGTCTCTCCCATTCGACGATTGTTTCTCCTACCGGAAACTGGCTGGAATTTTTTATATGCTTCGGAGCAGAAACCTATCATCATCTGGTCAATCTGAACCTTCTTTCTGCAGAACCTGTCATCCATCCGGGTCTCTCACCCATTCTTTTTGAAAAGTGCACCTATCTGCTGGAAAGTATGAGGAATTCCTCCAACGACAGACAACCCTTTCTTTATCTGCAGCTGCAGGAGTTTGCCATTGAACTGTATCAATATTCCCTGCACAAACAGATGAATCCGGGACTGCAGCGTGCCATGCAGAAGGCAGAGGAATTGCTCTGCACACCTCCGGATTTCTTATCACCGCATGAAACGGCGGCTTTGCTGAATATGGGATATGAAAATTTCCGAAAAAAATTTAAGAGTTACTATCATGATTCCCCATCCTCCTACCAGCTGAACGCACGAATGAATTACTCGAAAACGCTGCTTCTCGACACACAGAAAAGTCTGAATGAAATTGCCCTGATCTGCCGCTTTTCAGATGCATTTGCCTACTCAAAGGCATTCAAAAAGCATTACGGCATCTCACCGTCTCTGTTTCGCCAGATGTATCTTCTGTAACGCAGAAAGGGAAGCGCAAAAGCAACTCCCCAAAAATAGGTCTGGCAGTGGTCAGGGTGTGGCTGCGCACCTGCCAGCCCTGGACCTGCAGGACAGATAGGTGAACATTCAGCGTGGTCATGCAATTTCCTTCTTTTTCCCGGGCAGTGCCTTCAGATCAGCCATTGTGGCATCCAAATTGGCACGATGCCAATTTGAGACTTTCAGTGCATCGACGCCCATGATTCCAGATCCGAATCCGCTCATTCCCACCGAGAGCGTACCGGAGTGGCGCCACTCGCTCAACTCCTTCTGCTGGGCAGAGAGCGCGATAACGCCTTCGTCTGTGTCCAGTTCGATACGCCAGTTGAGCATATCCTCAGTGATGGCGACCTTGCGGATACTGGCATAGGGAATCTCCAAGGTCACATCTTTTTTCAGCATAAGGGACATCCGACCGAAGGGCAGAAGCACCAGCGAATCCTTGCACATCTGCAGGGCAAAAAACTCGTTAGAGAAGAATTTTGTAATCTTCTCGCTCAAGTTGGCAGGGGCGTAAGTGACGATGATAGCACGGTCGGGAATGGGGTCATAACCAGCTTCCTTGACGAACTCAGTGACAAATTTTTCAGCAGGCATAGTAGTTATCTCCTTTTGTTTTATTGTGTTATGTGGGTTTCTTTCGATGGTCTAAGTATAACAGACAAAAGAAAAGATATCTTAAATCTTTCGCCAAAGGTTCGTTTCGCTTCGCCAAATGCAAAAAGATAAATAGTTTTCAATCAGATTTGTATTCGCTTTTCGCTTTACGGGATAAAAGACAGGTCTCGCCATTGTCCAGCTCCACCAATTGCTCTTTGAGATGCACCGCTCGAATGCGCTCCCGGTTTACAAGAAAGCTACGATGGCAACGCCAAAAGCCCTCGCCCAGCTGAGCTGCAAAATGATCCAGACTACTGTTGAATTCCAACAACTCATCATCCAGATGCAACTGCAAAATGTGGCGCAGACCTACCGCCTCAAAATACAAAATGCTGCTTACCGGGATGTGCCGCACGGTATCGAGGATTTTCACTGTGCAGTAATTTCCCTGGCCGGGGCGCTGGGCCTCCATTCGCTCTCGGATGCTCTCCAAGCACTGTTGTATCCGGCTGGTCATAGAGTTTCGATCACCCTTAATGATGTAATCGAGAGCTTCTAGTCGTAGGCGGAAAGTCTCAAAAGCCAAGTCATTGTGGGCTGTAATAAATACAATGAACCCGCGAGGATCGTATTGCCGCAGCTTTTGCGCCAGTTCCAAACCGCTTATCTTGCCGGGAAAATCAATGTCCAGAAAGTAGATTGCCGGGACGGAATCCTGCCTCTGTAGCTCCAGCAACTCATCGGGATTCTCCAGCACACGCACCGGTCCCATATCGCTGTCAAGAATCAGGATCTGATTATTGACAATCTGCTCCAGACTATTCCGAATAGGCGCTTCATCATCACAGATATATACAGGGATCATCGTCCTTCCTCCTTTCTCATGCTGCAGGGATGTGCAGCTCCTGCACGAACATCCCGTCCTTCAAGTATGTGCGCGTGGCACACCCGCGGCAGCGGTTCACGATGCGCCGGTAACTGGAAAGTCCCGTGCCATGACCGGAACCTTTGGTAGTGTAACCCTTTTTTGCCAGGGACGTAAGATCAGGAGGCGTGGTATAGTTGTTCGCAACCGCAAGGTACAACTCAGTTTCCTCTTGAAGAACCACCACACGCACCTGACCATCTATTGCGGGAGCGGCCTCAATAGCGTTATCCAACAGGATGCCTAGTGCCCGCAGCAGATCATCAGTGTCCATACGAAGGTGACCGTGTACCGGCTCCAGTGCTTCCAGCACACCTTTGATATGCTTCTGTCGCATTTTGGCCAGTTTCGTTGCCAGCAAACTGCGCAACGGATACAACTGAATATTGTTGAGACCATCCATTTGTGCAATCTCTGCGCCCAGCTTTTCATCAAAGTAGCTGCTGGTGCGCTTCATGAAATCCTGGATGCCGACCAAGTCACCCTCCTGTGCTTGCAGCGTCAAACCGGAGAACAGATTCGTGAAATCGTGGCGAAAGGCCCGGATTTCCTGTTGCAGTTCTTCCAGCAGCGCCATGTGGGCCTGCTGTTGCAGAATGGTCTCCTCTTGGGCTTTGATCTTATCTTGGCCAGCGGTGTACATGGCGGCAAATTGCAGTGCAATCACGCCCACCACGATGAGCGCAAAGAAAAATGTAGCGTAGCCGGCGTCCGGGGTTAGGTCCGGGGCTAAAAGCTGCTGCAGAGGCACAATGAACATAAGTGCAAGGCAGACCACTAAGGTCAAAATGCCCCTGCTCTGACTGAGGAACAAGGCCGTAAAATAGCGGTAAAAGCCTGATTTTTTCAGAATGGCCGCCACAAGCAGGGCGACTCCAACAGTCAGCATATAAGGCACATCCAGCCGTACGAAGACCAGAAAATGCTGTCGGTCAAACAGAGGCGAATATTCCTCCACCACATACACCATCGTGGTGTTAGCGGTGTTGACGATGAATGTGCAGAAAATTGCCGCCGTGAAGGTGTGCAGCAGCGTGATACGGTGAACTTTGGTCATCAGTATCCCAAGGACTAGTGCCGTCAGGAGATAGCAAGCGGTATCAAAGACGGCAGAAGGCGTATCCTCGATCCCGGTCACCAGAATGTACAGGGCGTATAGGAACATCGCAAGCCATTGGAACACCTCAGCGCAAATAAAAAAGATGCCTAAAGATTTCCAGTGGATTTTACGGCCTAAAATGCCCGCTGTCAGAATGTAAAGTGCCAGAGCCATCAGGCCCATTGTAAATGCAACCGTGCCAAGACGAAACGCTAAACTCATGGCATTTTTTCCTTTCCCTCTTAAATTTTTTTATATAATACGCCAAACGGTTGAATTGATTCAGCCATAGCATTGACTATTGTACCATAAGCGTTGGCGTATTATCAATGATGGGCTATCAGGTTGAAGCGGCTTTTTCTGCGGCGTGTTCCGGCGTTGGCATGCTCCCCGACATTTAAAGGTAGGAAATCGCTAAAAAAAAACAGACTATTTCCTCGCTTTCGGAATTGTGGTAGAATGAAAATATCAAAGTGACAATTTTAACAAAAATGATGATTATATTCAAAATATAACGGAGGATTATTCGTATGAAATTTGTCATTGAACATTTGTCGAAAAGCTTTGAGAAAAAAGAAGTTCTTAAAGATATCAATTTCACATTTGAAGAAGGAAAGATCTACGGGCTGCTCGGCAGGAATGGCGCTGGCAAAACAACCCTTTTCAATTGTCTGAATCGTGATCTGAAGGTAGACAGCGGCAGCTTTTATATAGATACAGACGGTGTTCGCCGTGAAGTATCAGCAAATGAAATCGGATATGTGCTGTCCACTCCTACCGTACCGGAATTCCTCACAGGCCGAGAATTCTTAAAGTTTTTTATGGACATCAATGAGAAGTCCATTAAAAATCCGAAAAGTATCGACGAGTATTTTGATTATATGAGCATTGAGCCGGAGGACCGTGATAAGCTTTTAAAAGACTATTCTCATGGTATGAAAAATAAAATGCAAATGCTTATCAACATCATCGCCCAGCCGAACATTCTGTTACTTGACGAGCCTTTAACATCTCTCGATGTCGTTGTGGCTGAAGAAATGAAGCAATTGCTTCGCTCGTTGAAGCAAAATCGTATTACCATCTTCTCCACTCACATTATGGACTTGGCGCTTGATCTTTGTGATGAGATTGTACTGCTCAATCACGGCGTGCTGGAAGTTGTGGAGAAAACAGATTTAGACAGCAGAGAATTTAAAGATAAGATTATAGCAGCACTGCGGGAGGAAGGAAATGAATCAGACGCTTAAAATATCATTCTCCCTGAAAAACACATACCGGGTAAACGGTATTCTGTTTTCCTTAAAGCAGATTCCTCTCTTAAAGCGGCTGCTTCCGGCAACACTGTATAAAGTAAAGGCGCTTAAAATTTTTGCGAATATATTGTCCGTACTATGGGAAATTCTTTCTACATTCATCGGCAAGTTCCTTTACTTTGTTACGATGGTTTGCGGTATTGGTATCCTGTATAAAGAGCTGCCGGAGAATGAGGTGTTTCTGCATATTCTACTGCTTTTAACTGTGATCGGCAGCTTTACAAATACCAACCTTTTTAACCCGACAAAGGATAAGTATTATGCGATGATTCTTATGGGGATGGACGCACGGGAATATACACTGGTAAACTATATCTACTCCATTCTGAAGGTTGTTATCGGATTTTTACCGTTCACGCTTCTATTTGGTATGGACAGAAGTGTGCCTTTGTGGTTTTGCCTGCTTCTGCCCCTTTGTATCGCAGGTATGAAGTTAACATATGCTGCTATAACTCTGTGGGATTATGAAAAAAGAGGCTTTGGATACAACGAAAATAGGCTGTCTAAATATGTGTGGGGATGTATCGCTCTGCTTTTAGGTATTACCTATGCTCCGCCTGCCTTTGGATTTGCCGTGCCGGAAATGGTATCAACGATTCTCTTTTTAGTTTGTATCCCCTTGGGAGCAATCGGTCTGAAAAAGGTGCTGACCTTCCAGGATTATTATGCAATCAACAAGGAATTATTGTCAGGCTTGACCAATCAGATGGACAGCACGGCACAGACTCAGCTTGTAAAACAGGTAAACGAAAAGAAAATTTCAACGGATACTTCCATTACCAGCAACCGTAAAGGCTTCGAATACCTGAATGAGTTGTTTATCAAAAGACACAAGAAGATACTTTGGAACTCGACGAAAAAGATTTCCTATGTGTGCGCCTTCCTTGTCGCTGCAGTGCTTGTGATCGTTTACTTGTTACCGGAGGAAAAATCCGACATCAACAAAATCGTGATGACTTGGCTTCCGTACTTTGTGTTTATTATGTACGCCATCAACCGTGGTACAACTTTTACTCAGGCTCTTTTTATGAACTGCGATCATAGTCTGCTGACCTATTCGTTTTATAAGCAGCCGAACTTTATATTGCGGCTGTTTCAGATTCGACTGCGTGAAATTATGAAGATCAACGCTGTTCCGGCAATGGTTATCGGCGTCGGACTGGCGCTGATCCTGTATGCTACCGGAGGAACGGACAATCCGCTGAACTATGTGGTGCTGGTTGTTTCTATCCTGTGTATGAGCCTGTTCTTCTCGATCCATTACCTTACGATTTACTATCTGCTCCAGCCGTATAACGCCGGAACAGAGTTGAAAAGCGGCACATACCGTATTGTTTTGTCAGTAACCTATGTCGTCTGCTTAGCTTTCATGCAGCTGCGTATGCCAATTATGATCTTTGGAATAATGACGATTGTGTTCTGCGCGCTTTACAGCATAGTTGCGAGCATTTTGATATATCGTTTGGCGCCCAAAACATTTAGACTCAGGACATAAGATAGCGGCTTGGTTGCCGGCAATCTTATCGGATGAAAATAAGCTGTTCAGCGGTCGGATTGGCAAGCCGAAGACAGCAATTTGCCCGAAATGCGGTGAAGTTTCCATCTATGTCAAAGATGTGGAAAACGCAAATCCGGTCATTTCAGCCTTGACGGTTGCCCGCTGTCCCGCTACTTTTCCAGGAGTGTGACCACAACTTCGGAACACTTTGTCCACAAGTCGGAGCGCAGGACGAGGGACAGGGGCTTTCATATACGCCCTGCCTGCAGATGAAACAAGGGCTGCGCTTGCGCGGATCCACCCCACACAAGCACAGCCCTTGTTTCCTACCGCTTCCTACTTATATTTTGTCAATATATTCATAGAATTTCGGTTTGTACGCTTCGGCTCTCTTGGCAATATTAGAAAGCAATACCACAGTCTCCTGAAACAGTGCCCTATTCCCCAGACATTTTCGATGTACCGCGGATGAGCAGAATCCGGTTCTATCTTGGCTCTAAGATGGCTGATGTTTGTCATGATATTATTCTTTTCGTAAGCGTATGGCTCATCCCTCACGGGTTCATAAATTTGGAAGTACATGAAGACTCGTTCAGGCCCGCTGACAAGATACAAAAGAATATTAGAATCCACATACCATCCTCATTTTTTTATAATCCAAGTCCTTCTACCCATTCCTGAACATCCGCCTGGTCAGCTCCTGACCGGAATCTCTCTCCATCCTGCCAGTCGCCTGTACCTGCCAGATCTGCCAGCAGATTTCCGCTGTCACCGATTCCTGAAGATGAGGAAGTACAGAACGGAATCACCGTTTTCCCTGTAAAATCATTATTCTCTACAAACGTATTCATCGGCCATGCGGCGATGCCCCACCAGATCGGATACCCGATGAAAACCGTATCATAGGAATCCCAGTTTTCCACTTCTGTTGTCACAAGCTCTACGTCTCTTAAGCTCTCATCCGCATATTCCTGAGAAACACGGCTGTTGTCATCTGTCCAGTTCAGATCATCGTCTGTATACGGCTCTGCCGGTTCTACTTCGAAGAGGTCTCCTCCTGTAGCATCCGCGATATAATTTGCCACTTCCTCTGTGTTTCCTGTTGCGGAATAGTAGACGACCAGTACATTTCCTGATCCGGAAGCTGCATCCGTGCTGTCCTCTGTTCCAGGCTGTGCTGCATCTGCATCATCCGAACTGTCTGCTGTGCTTTCCTGATTTTCTTCCGCAACCGCATTATCTGCACCGGCATTCTGTGTATTATCTGCACTGGCATTCTGTGTATTATCTGTATTAGAACTGCACCCAGCCAGAAGCCCGATCGTTGTCAAACCTACGAGTAACATAGAGAGTATTTTTTTCGCTTTCATTATGGTCACATTTCCTTTCATAATTTATTTTCACTGTTCTTTGTTACCAGTTCAGTATAGCTGAAAACCTATGCTTTGAGAATTTTCCATTGGTTATTCAGTATGAACCCTCCGGTATATGCTCTGAAGTCCTTTGTTCAGATAATAGCCGAGGAATATCAACATACCCATCGCTGCCGCATAATCCAGAATAAAGAAAATGACAGGTTCAGAATAATCAAAAAAAACAAAATGTACCTGAAGGAAAAGATAACTTGCGATATTCCTTTTTACAAATGCATAAAGCCCATATAACGCTACTGCCGCGCCCAAAATTCTCAGAATCCATGTTCTTATATTCCGAGTTTGCCCTTTCACCGATTTTGAGGACTGTTTTCCTGCCACTGACATGATCATCCGCCAGTGGATTCCAAGATGCAGAGACATCAGGACAAATCCCCAATAGGCACAGGTCATATGGATTCTTCCGGCAAGTGCGCTTATTCCTCTGATATTTATAAAATCAAATACATGACGGGACAAGATGATCCCGCTTAACATGGAGCCCAGAATACTGATCACGAGAAGACAGACAAGAATCGTCTGCATGATACGGACAGCAGTGTATTTTCCTCTTCCGATATGTCCGGTCCATTTCCTGTTCAGGATATGGTGAATGATAAGAACAACAAACATCCCAACGCCGATCCATTCATGGGCCGTTTCTCCTACCAGCTCGTAGGGCATGAGAAGTAATAGCGCCGCAGTGAGCAGTATATCAATTACTATCTTAAATTTCTGCGTGTTCATAACGGTATGTTCCTCCTAATATCCCAGTTCGTTCAGCCAGGGCTCAATATCCGCCTCATCGTTTGTTGTCAGACCATCTGCAATCACAGCATCCGGAGCCAGTTCACTGAAAATGTGAAGGCTGTTGTCAATGGAATCACTGGCGCTGGTACAGAATGGTACGATGGTCTTCCCACTGAAATCAAAAGATTCCAGAAACGTATCGATCACCATCGGTGCTTCATCAAACCAGATCGGATAGCCGACAAAAATCGTATCGTAATCATCAACACTGTCTAAATCTACCGTAATCTCCGGGTGGACATTATTTTCAAGTTCTTCCTCGCCCTCCTCTGATGCATCCTCATAGGGAGTCGCTCTCTCAATCTCAACGAGTGTTCCTCCGGTCTTCTCGGTAATCTGCTGCGCAACCTCTTCCGTATTCCCCGTATAGGAGAAATAGGCAATCAATGTACTCTGAGTTTCATTATCATCGCTTACATTTTCGCTGTCCGACACATTCTCCTCTGTATTTTCCGTCGAACCCGCACAGGCGGTGAGGGAAACTGCAAACGCTGCCATACTGATAAATACAAATATCTTCTTCCAGTTCTTCATATCTTCCATTCTCCTTATCTATTTCAACCAAGCCCTCTGACTACATGTTCAGTATAATAATGAACAGAGCTATTGTGAATTTTCCATTTGTTTTGCAGTATTAACCTGTAAGTTAGCTCATATCAATTCAGTAATCCAAATATAAAGCAATACGGAACCCGAAATTATCGTGCGTCATGGATGGTATACAGGTCGCAGCTTTCTTCTTGATATGCCGGATCAATCCACTGCATGACAGCATCCCCACTGCACTCCATACATGAACGTATTCGTTACACTTGTATCATCGTTTAATGTATCAAAATTTCCCGCAAGTTCTATTGCCCCGTCGGGATTGTCCTCCGTTCCTTCTGCCGCAATTTTCTCGTTCATTTCGCCGTTTTTCGACCACGTAACATGATTGAATACTTCCACTCCCTGTTTGACCACTACGTTTCCATTCTCTTTGGCCGCTTCAAACCGCCCTACATAGAAACCGCCATTTTCTCTGACACTTGCATACATTTCCTGCGCTTCCGTCTGTAAGCCGGTATTACGAGCGAACGGGGCATTATCCGGAACAGCTTTTGGTGGATCAAATCTATCGCACGCGCGAAAACAGAGTCTTTTGCAAACAATACGGGATAAGGATGTCAGGACCGAAGTTGGGACGTCCGGCAGCAAAACAACAAAGCCGAAACGAAAAGGAACAGGAATACCAGAATAACACGTAGCTCGGATAGGGATAGAACGTGAATTCAGTTTAGAGGAGCACAGCTTTTGCTGATGTGTGATAAAGAAGTAATAGAAGTGTAAAAAATTTTGCCGTTGCTATCCGGCACTTAGCTCTTGTGCCGGATAGGTCGAGCGGTTATTCGGGCAAGTCAATCTTGCCGACAAAGCTGTAATAAATCTCAATGTCCTGCCTGCGGGTGCCGTTCTCATCATAGCTGCACTCATGCACCACAATTTTCTCGATCATTTCCCGCAAGAGAGTGGGGGTCAGTTCTTCAAAGGCAAGGTGCTTGCGGACAATGCCCATAAATTTCTCGGCGTTGACGGTAGCTGCCTGTGACTTGTCCAGTTCGGCTTGCAGGGCGGCGGCTCTCTTTTTCAGCTCCGCTTGCTCGGCTTCGTAGTCAGCCGACAGTTCCATGAAACGCTCATCGCTGATTTTGCCGTTTACATTGTCCTCATACAGCCGCTTGATAATGCGGCTGATTTCAGAAATGCGTTCCTGCGCCTGTTCAAGCTGCTTGATGGCTGCGGCGGTCTTTCGCTTGCCGCCGATCTCGTTCTGCTGGACAAGTAGTTTCACAAACCGGCTCTCATGCTTGGCTGCGTATTCGGTCACTTGCCGGAGATTTGCCAGGACACCAGCGGTCAACAGATCGGTGCGGATAAAGTGCGCCGTACAGTTGCGGGTGCGCTTCTTGTAGCTGCCGCAGATGTAGCAATCCTGCTTGCGGTCTTTGTTCTGATACCGCTGCTGATACAGCACATGGCCGCAGTCAGCGCAGAACAAAATCCCGGAGAACAGCCCCACTTCATCGTAGCGGTTGGGGCGTTTGCGCTGCTTGCGGAGTTCCTGCACCCGTTCCCATGTTTCTTTGTCAATGATAGGCTCATGCTGGTTCTCAAAAATCACCTGTTTTTCAATGGGATTTTCTACGCTGTGCTTGACCTTGTAGGACACCTTTTCTGTCTTGAAGTTCACCAGACAGCCCGTATATTCCCGGTTTTCCAACAGGTGGACAACGGTGTTTGTCGCCCATTTGCACTCATAGCCGGGGTGATAGCGGCGTGTGCTGCCCGTCCTGCGGTATTCCAGCGTCCCCGGCGTGGGGATTTGCTGCTCGGTCAGCATACGGGCAATCTTGGTCGGACCGTTCCCGGCAAGGCAAAGCTGATAAATCTGCCGCACCACCGGGGCGGCTTCCTCGTCTATGATGAAATTTTCGTTTTCGTCCATGAGATAGCCATAGACTGCTTTGCTGGTAACAGGTTTCCCACTCATGCCTTTTGACCTCTTTACTGCTCGGATTTTCTTGCTGGTATCTCTTACCAGCCATTCGTTAAATAAGTTGCGCAGTGGGGTAAAATCGTTGTCTATGCCCCCGTTTTCGCTGTCCACATTGTCGTTGACGGCGATAAAGCGGACGCCTTTCTGCGGGAACAGCATTTCGGTATAAAACCCCACTTGCAGGTAGTTTCGCCCTAACCTCGA
>CABUPZ010000030.1 GCA_902493585.1 uncultured Fusicatenibacter sp.
CCGCGACCTGGACGACCACGAAATCCTTCCGGCGACTCTGTGCCCGGAACTGATCACCGGTCTGCTGAAGGAAACACTGGGCTTCAACGGTCTGGTAGTAACCGATGCCAGCCATATGATCGGTATGTTCGGCGCTATGCCGCGTTCTCAGCAGGTTCCTGCAGCGATCGCAGCAGGCTGTGACATGTATCTGTTCTTCAATGATATCGAAGAAGATTTCGGCTATATGATGGCAGGATACAAGAACGGTGTGATCACCGAAGAACGTATGCAGGATGCTCTGAGACGTATCCTCGGCGTAAAGGCAAGCATCGGCCTGCACAAGAAACAGGCAGAAGGAACCCTGATGCCGCCGAAGGAAGGCATTAGCGTCGTAGGATGCGAAGAGCACAAGAAGATCGCAAAAGAGTGTGCGGATCAGTTCATCACGCTCGTAAAAGATACCCAGAACATGCTGCCGCTGAATCCGGACAAACAGAAACGTGTACGCGTATACTTCCTGGAAGGCGATGGACGTGTCGTAGCCGGCAAACTGATCAAAGACGATTCCGGCGCAAAGACAAAAGCTTATATTATCAGCAAGCTTGAAGAGCGGGGCTTCATTGTAGAAGACGGAGACGCTGTTGCAGCTAAGGGAAGCATGGAGAAATTCATGGAAAACACCGACGCTGTTCTGGTATTCATCGACCAGGTTGGCTTCGCTCAGTACAACACCATGCGTGTAAAATGGACGATGCCGGGCCAGCAGCCATGGTATGTACGCCAGGTACCGACCGCATTCATCAGCCTGTATCTGCCGAACTACCTGATCGACCTGACCATGAGCCGTACCTATGTAAACTGCTATCAGGATACTCCGCAGGTTCTCGATTCTCTGATCGAAAAACTCTGCGGCGACAGCCCGTTCCAGGGTACTCCGGAAGAGAATGTATGGTGCGGACGCTGGGATACAAAACTGTAATAAAAGAACCAAATAAGACCATAACGAAAGGCCCCGCGGTCTGTTTTTCAACAGACCGCGGGGTCTTTTCAACGTTTCCCCTGGCTTTTCTCACAGATTCCGGAACACCCACAGATCCCGGATCTGGCTTTGTATACGATCAAACTCCCACAGTTTTTCAGAATTTTCCCGGTTATTGGGATCGTTCACCTTGATCTTTCCATTCTCATAGCCGGTCAGGACAATGAAATGCCCGGTCGTCGTAAAATCCCCCGGTCCCATCACTGCCACGATGGGATTGTTTACTTCCAGATTGGCGATGATCCGCTCCTCATCCAACGGGATCTCCGTCACATCAAAGCCAAGCTCTTTTCCTCCCTCCGAAAAGAGTGCCCATGCCGAACCGCTGCCCTCCACAGCATAACCATGTTCCGAAGCAAACTCCCCCATCCACTTCGGCGTCATGGACGTATCTCCCGTCAGGTAAATAGCTACCATTGACAGGCAGGTGGGACCGCAGCCGGACAGCCCAAAAACATTTCCCGCATATTCTCCATAACCCCACCGCTGATCCCACTGCATCAGAAGCGGCACCGACGACGTATCCAGACCGCTCAGATCATCCGACGGAGGATTATCCTTCACCAATGGATATTCAAACACAAACTGCTCCGTCTCCGGATTGCGCTGATAGAGATCGATCAGTTTCTCCGGATACTCGGAAACAGAAATTCCGTGCTTCCGTGCATACTGCCGAAGCCTGGCAGAAGACCCGCTCAGGGGCAGTGCATCCCTGAATCCCAAAAACAGCACCAACGCCAGCACGCAGATCAGAACCACCGGAACCAGCCGCCGCATCCGTCTCCTTCTCCGTCTTTTCTTTCTGCCCCGCAAAACTACGGCCGTCTCTCTTCTTCTGTCTGTGCGTCTCATATCCACTCATCCTTTCTGCTGTAACAGTTCCGCCATTGAACTCTTACTCTCTGCTTTCAAACGCCGCCTCATTCCGGCAATCCTGTAACGTCAGCCAACTGATCTGTTACGCGATTATCATAGCAGAAAGGAACCTGTCCTTTTCGCAGATTCTCCCACAAAAACCCACGTTTTTTTCCACAAAAATTTTAAAGATTTCTTAACTTCTTCTCCTCCACAGCCAAAAACACCCCGGCGTATCCACCTGAGACACGCCGGGGCAGTTTCACCCATCTCAAAGCACTACAGTAAATGTCACCTGCCCGTCGGAGCTCTCTGCCGAGATCGTTCCTCCATGCAGTTCCACAATTTCTTTCGCGATCGCCAGCCCCAGCCCCGCGCCGCCGCTTCGCGTGGCTCTGGCGCTGTCCAGCCGGAAAAACTGATCGAAAATCCGCTCCAGCTTCTCCTTAGGAATCGTTACCCCGAAATTCTGTACCGACAGATACAGCCTGTCTTCCTGCTGCCGCAGGCGGATGTTGATATCCCCGCCCGGCCGGCTGTAGCTGACCGCGTTGCGCAGCAGATTATCAAACACCCTCTGCAGCTTGTCCGGATCGCACTCGTAAAAAACATCCGGCGGCACATCCAGCTTACACTCCAGCTCTTTTTCCGCCAGCATCGGTCCAAATTCAAAGACCGTCTGCTCCAGCATTCTGGACAGATTGATCCTGCTCAGTTCCAGCGTCAGATGGGTCAGGCTGAACCGGGTGATCTCAAAGAATTCATTGATCAGATCCTCCAGCCGTTCCGCCTTGTCCAACGACACGGAAAGATACTTCTTCTGCAGCTGCGGCGAGATCTCTTCTTCATCGTTCAGCAGCGTCAGATATCCGATCACCGAGGTGAGCGGCGTCTTCAGGTCATGGGCCAGATACACCACCAGGTCATTTTTCCGCTGCTCCGCCTCCCTGGCCGCTCTCTGGCTGTTCTGGATCTGCAGGCGGACAGAATCCAGATACACCTCCATCGGCCGCAGTTCGTCAGACAACGGCGTTTCCTGTTCCCTTCCCAGGAAAAGATTCTCCGACGCCGTCACAAGCTCATCCAGATAGGCACAGGCTTTCTTAATATAATAGCAGCCCAACCCCAGTGCGCCTCCGCCCGCATAAACCGGAAGAAGAAACGCCCAGAAACGTTCCATCAGATGGACAAACTGATAGAAGGTCTCATATCCATACCAGATACGGCTTTGATAATATAAATAAGCAAGTACAAACACCACAGCGCCGGCCGCCAGATACAGCAGGTAGAAAAACACAAACCGCTGGATCATCTGCCTTCGCAGCCGCTGGGAAAGTTCCCTCAATTCCGTCTTATTCAATCTGATACCCCACTCCCCAAACTGTTTTGATATATTTCGGTTTCCGTCCGGAATCGTGCATTTTCTCCCGGATGCGGCCGATATGCGTCATCACCGTATTGTTGCTGTCCAAAAATTTTTCGCCCCAGACCTTTTCAAAAATCTCCTCCGAGGACAGCACGCGTCCCCGGTTTTCACACAGGTACCAGAGAATGGAAAATTCAATGGGCGTCAGCGACAGCTCTCTTCCGTTCAGTGTGCATTTGTGCGTATCTTTGCTGATGGAAAGTCCGCGGATATCAATGGTATCCTCCTCTTCCACCGCTTCCGCCGCTCCCTCCGGGCGGTTATACGTTTCATAGCGCCGAAACTGCGTTTTTACTCTCGCCAGCAATTCCAGCGGATTGAACGGCTTGGTGATATAATCGTCCGCGCCGATGGTCAGACCCGTGATCTTGTCCAGATCCTCCGATTTCGCCGTGAGCATGATCACCGGATAGAAATGCTTTTCCCGGATTTTTCTGCAGATGGAAAACCCGTCAATGTCCGGAAGCATGACGTCGAGGATCGCCATGGAAAGTTCTTCTTCCTCCACGCACCGGACCGCATCTGTCCCATTGTCACACTTAATCACCTCCCAGCCTTCCCCGGCAAGGTAAACCTCGATCAGATCGGCAATCGCCTGCTCATCATCCACAACCAGTATTTTTTTCTTCATTTGCAGCCGTCTCCTTCTTCCATTCTCACACTGCCTCCAGTATACCTCATATCATCCAGGTTTACAATGGAATGTATTTTCGTACAGAAAAACCGCCGTACAGGTTTCCCTGTACGGCGGCAGTCCGTTCTTTGATCTTTTGTTTTCTGGTCGATCCGCTCCTGATTCTTACATCGACTTCCGTTCCGCAATTTCCGCCATCTTCGCCTCATTCAGACGGGTATCTCCATGCACCCGGCTGTAGGAAAGATAACCGTTCATCCGGTCAATCTTTGTCAGATTTTTGGAACCGCAGACCGGGCAGACATCCATTTCCAGTTCTTCATGACCGCAATCATCGCAGTAAGCAAGGGAAAGGTTTACACCTTCATAATATCCCAGCTCCATCGCACGGCGGATCAGCGTCTTGATCGCGCCTTTGTTGTAGCCCACCGGATAGCGGACGTACTGGATCTTTCCTCCATTGCACAGCTCCCAGAACCGGCCTTCCAGATCCTGTTTCTGGATCGGGGTCAGATCTTCGGTCACATGGCAGTGGAAACTGTTGCTCACATACGGACGGTCGGATACGTTGCGGATGATTCCGTATTTTTTACGAAACTGTTCCACCTGAAGTCCGCACAGGGACTCTGCCGGAGTTCCGTAGATTGCGTACAGAATGCCGTCTTCTTTTTTATACTGGCTGACCTTTTCATTGATATATTTCAGGGTATCCAGCGCAAACTGTCCGTCTTCCGCAATGGATTTTCCATTGTACAGTTCCTGCAGCTCGTTCAGCGCCGTAATTCCAAAGGATGCGGTCATCGCCTTCAGCAGCGGACGGATCTTGTCAGACGGCTTCAGATTGCCGCCGTAGAACCCTCCCTCGCAGTATGCCAGCGGGTTGGTGGAGGCACGCATTTCCCCAAGATAATCATACGTTCTCTTATGGAGATCACGGATCATTTCCAGATAGAAATCCAGCACCTCATGGAAATCACGGTTCTCCGCACGGGATTTTGCCAGGATCATCGGCAGATGCAGGGAAACGGCTCCAATATTGAAGCGTCCCACAAATACCGGCTTATCCTGATCGTCCGCCGGTTCCATGCCTCCGCGCTCAAACCACGGACTGAGGAATGCACGGCATCCCATCGGGCTGATCACGCGGCCGTATTTCTGGTACATGCTGGAGATATATCCTTCTCCGCTCATGGACAGCCAGTCCGGATACATGGTCTTTGCGGAACAGTCCACGCCTGCTTCAAAAACATCCTCGCAGATACATCCCGGACCGTGGATCGCCTTGTCATACAAAAATACGATCTTCGGAAAAAGCACCGGCTTTTTATGACCTTTTTTGCCCTGTCCTCCCTTGTGCACTTCCAGAAGGGAGATGGAGATCATCTTTTCAAACATTTCAGTTCCAAGGCCCAGCGTCACGGTGACAAACGGGTAGTCTCCGCGGGAGGAGCCTACGGTATTCAGTTTGTACTCGATTCCCTGCCATCCCTGGTCGCATTCACGGCGAACCTTGTCCATGGCGTATTCTACCGCTTTTTCTTCGCGTCCTTCCCAGGATGGGTCGGAATATTTCAAAAACTCCTGTACATAATGGTCGTAGCTTTTCTGTGCGTACGGCGCCAGGATCTTATCTACCTCCGGCACAGTAAATCCGCCGTACTGCTGTGCCGCCGTACTCAGCACGATATCTCCCATAACGTCAAATGCGGTATCCAGGCTCTTCGGCTCGTTATACCATACATTTCCCATCTCAAATCCGCCTTTTAACACGTTCGCCACGTCAAAAAGACAGCAGTTCATCGTATCCAGACGCGCGGACTGGTCATGGATGTAAATATAACCGTCCTTGCATGCCTGAAGCTCATTCCGGTTCATGAAAAACTTACGGTACAGTTCCTTGTTCAGTTCGTTGAAGATCAGGCTTCGCTTGGTAGCGACAAGAGCGCTGTCCGTATTAGCGTTGCTCTTGTCACCGATGTAGCGGATGGACTGACTCTTCGTATACACTTCATCCATCATGTGGATGAAGTCCGTCTTGTAATTTCTGTAATCACGGTAGCTCTTGGCAACTGCCGGATTTACCTTTTCCAGCGCGCCTTCTACGATGTTGTGCATGTCTGCGATCGGTATCTCTTCCTTGCCCAGAGCATTGGCATGCTCCGTTGCAAACTGACAGATAAATGAGATTTCTTCGTCGGAGAAAGTATATAAAATTCTCTGTGCAGACTTGTTGACTGCACGGACAATCTTCTGCGCGTCAAAGCCTTCCCTGGTGCCGTCTTTCTTGATGATATATATCATGTTCTCCCTCCAATACTATATCTTGTGTGTTTTGTGCTTTTTCATCACAATATGTATTACATATTGTAGCACCCTTTCCCGGAAAAAGAAAGGACTATTTCTCCTTTCCGGGATTTTCAGCATATTGCACGAAATGAGGGAGAATCGGTTTCGACGGTCTTCTCCTGGTTTTCAGCCTGGAAACAACGTTTACGGCCGGACAGCGGACTGTGAATTTTTCACAAAATCCAGAGCATATTTGAGAAAATGACCGGACCGATGTCTTAGAGATTGATTTCTCCCTCGAACACGATTTCTGCGGGGCCGGTCATGTAGACCAGGTCTGCCTGGCGGTCCCATTCGATGGTCAGGTCGCCGCCGAGGAGTTTGACCGTTACCGGACCTTCTTTGACCCACTGATTCCACAGGGAGGCTACGGCTACGGCGCAGGCTCCGGTTCCGCAGGCAAGGGTTTCTCCGCTGCCGCGCTCCCAGACGCGCATCTGTACGGTGTGGTCATCCAGGACTTTGATGAATTCGGTGTTTACCCGGTCCGGGAAGCAGTTGTGATGTTCGAACTGTGGTCCGATTTTTTCGATTTCCATGGTCTCCAGGTCTCCGTCATAAGGTACGACGGCGTG
Organism: uncultured Fusicatenibacter sp.; assembly: GCA_902493585.1. Lineage (GTDB taxonomy): Bacteria > Bacillota > Clostridia > Lachnospirales > Lachnospiraceae > Fusicatenibacter. Next base: position 6,858 of record CABUPZ010000030.1, read on the forward strand.
TGGATTGCCCATGGAAATTCCGGTCATTTCCCATGTTTTTCCGGCCGCTTCAATTTTTTCGGATTTTACTTCTTCTTTGTCTGTCAAAATGGGGATTTTTTTCGCACAGCGTTCTGGCTTTCCCATATTGACGCGGATCTTTACGGCTTTTCCGTCCTCGATGGTCAGATCCAGGTATTTGATCCCGCTTTTGGTTTCTACGGAGATCTGTGTTTTGTCTGTCAGACCGTAATCGTACACATATTTTCCGACACAGCGGATCCCGTTGCCGCACATGGCTCCTTCGGAACCGTCTGCATTGTACATTGCCATCCGGAAATCCGCCTGCTCGGACGGGCAGATCAGGATCAGGCCGTCGGAACCGATGCCGAAATGGCGGTCACTGACGATTTTTGCCGTTTCTGACGGATTCTTCACCTCTTCGTTCAGACAGTTGACATATACATAATCGTTTCCGATTCCCTGCATTTTCGTAAACTTCATAACATTTCCTCCTCGTATAATATCTCTTACATGCATAAATGCACCATGATGATTTAATTAAAATTGTTCAGCGGGCTTCTCGTTAAACCCATGATATAATTGTCCCTGTATAAATCCTGAATGCTTCCTTCTCCTCCTGTCGACATTCTTTAAAGTTGTGAAAAGAACACCGCATGCAACGCCAGTTTCACCTTATCAAAATCACCCCATTCCGGACACTGGACAGCGATCGCCAGACCTTCCTCAGGCAATACCGTCGTCACCTGTCCGAAAGCTCCATCAGCCCGGTATGCCTTTGGATAGGGCGAACACCAGAACTGATATCCATAACCGCACCGCCAGATGTCACCGTTTTCTGTCTGAGGCGTCTCAATCTGTTTTCTGGTAGCTTCCAAAACCCATTTGGAATCAAGCACTCTCTCTCCCTGCCACTTTCCATCTGCCAGATACAACTGTCCCAATTTCATCATATCCGTCAAACGCATATACATTCCGCCGCCGCCAATGGGATGTCCCATCGGATCACTTTCCCATTGAGGCCAGCCCTGGCCCAGTTTCTGAAACAAACGCGGGTACAGGTATGCTGCCAGATTCTCACCCACCGCTTTCTCCACCATCCGGCCAGCCAGGATACTGTCGGCCGTCGAGTATTCAAAAGCAGTTCCCGGCGTCTGTTCCATCGGCAGATGCATCATGTATTCCATGTAATCGGGAAAGCCAACTCCCCGACGACGATCATCTCCCATCAAATACGCATGGCCAAAACCACTGGACATCGTCAGAAGATCTCTCAGCGTAATCTGTAAAAGCCGAGGATCCGGATCTTCTGGCACATATTCTGGAAAGTAATCTGCCAGACGATCTTCCAACGTCAGACGCCCTTCTACCAGTGCCAGCCCAACTGCTGTGACCATGTAGCTTTTGGTATGAGAATAGATATTTCTTGTATGATCAGGTACAAAATGACGCTCCATCAGTACACGTTTTTCATCCGCCACGGCAACTGCTTCCACGAACAACTGCTGCTCTTTGACGTATGCGACAAAATCCTGAAACAAATTTTCTACATGCATTGAAATTTCCTCCCGATTTTTTATTAAAGCATGTTTGAAAATTGCTTTCTGCGAGATGTGCGTCACAGTTTGTGGGAATGAATTTTCAAACACGCTCTAGTCCCCGTTTTTCAGCAGACGATTAAGTTGAAGTCCCTGTAACTCTTATTTTATACTGATTTATGTCCTATCTCAATAACTTTTAAAAAAAGGGTCTTCTGCAAGTTCAGAGCAGGTTTGAAAGTATGAAAGCGAATGGCAGGGAGCATATCGATTGCATTCCCTGCCATTCGCTTTCAGCATTCGTTTTGAGGGCTTTCTGCCGTTTCACTTTTCCAGAATCGTAAAGTTTTTACGCGCCAAGGTTCTTCTCAAATTTCTCATTCAGCTGGTTCTGATAAGCCTCATCGAAGCTTCCGTCCATCAGTTTCTCAACCGCCTGAGACATTTTCTCCCAGCTTTCCTTTTCTTTCTTTACAAGGATCGGATAGTAGAACACGCCGTTCTTCTGAGCTGCCGCCCGGTCTCCCGGTGCGTCGCCGATCATCAGGACTTTCGTCTTGTCGTATCCATAGGTCAGGAGTTTTGCAATACATGCTGCCTTGGAGCCTGCGTTCTGTGCCAGGACGACATCCACATGCGGAAGGATCCCATGTTTCTCCCACTCTTCCATCACCGCATCCAGATTCGCAGAGGAAACGATCGCGATATCCGCGCGCTCATGTGCCCAGGCAATGGCTTCTTTTGCTCCCGGAAACGGCTTCTTCTCTTCTTCCGGCAGTTCACGGATCCTCTGATTTACACTCTCGGACCAGCTCAGCGCTTTCTTCAGAGCGATGCTTCCTGTCTTCTCTGCCTCTTTCGCGATAGCACCGTTGGACAGCTCGTCCGCTTCCTCCGCCCATTTTACCAGGGTATCCACATCCTCGATCACGGTTCCGCTGTCGTTGACTTCCTTCAGTACTTTTGCAAGCGCTTTGAAACGATTGATACCTCTGGTCATGGAATACAGGTTCACCTGATTCCAGCGGGAAAGAAGCTTCTCTTCCTGATCTTTCAGTCCCCACTCTTCGATCATGCAGGGTCCGAAGCAACGGAAATGCTTGATATCCATGGTATCCATCGCGCATCCGTCAGAGTCGATACAGATGAGAAAATCTTTTGTTTTTGTGAATCCTTCATATGGATCTTTTACTGCTGTTCCCATATTTGTTTTACCTCCTACTACAGTCTGAACTGTTACGATTGGTACACTTTTTACTATAATTACAGCTTACCCTAAAAAAAGGAAAAAGAAAAGACTAGAAATTGCTTTGAAATCCGATGAATTTTTGTTATACTGTATTTCAGTGCAATATCGTTATATTTTATCTGAATATCATGCATGCGACACCATGTAGATATGCATATAATAGGAAAGGATTTTTATGAACAAAGAAAATTTGAATCTGTTTCAGCAGATCGTACAGGCACATAACATTACCTGTACGATCGTTGAAAAGGATTTCTCCAATCTGTACAAGACAGATCTGGAACTGCGTTACAAACTGTATTCCGACTACGACTACAGCGATTTCCGGGATTACCTGCTCAGGAACTGCAAGCCAGGACATATCCTGAAAATTTATGATGAGTTCAGCCTGATCTCCTACGCTTTGTGTCTTCCCCCTTCTTCTGAAATCTCTTCCGGTTCCGCATCTGCCGTGCCCAGTACCGGCAGCGAGACCGGCGCCCCTGAGGACACCGGCGAACCGGTGGCAGAAACTGGCGGAACTCTTTCCGATACCACGATGGTCACCACAGAAAATACTTATCTTGTGGCAGGGCCTGTTCTGAAAGAGCCGTGTACACTGGCAGACATCCAGAAGATCATGTTCAAAAACAAACTGCCGGACATGCTCTGCAAAGATCTGTCCGCCTTTTACGCAAAACTTCCCGTTCCTCCGAACACAAAAACGTTGGAAGCAACGCTGCTGGTTATCGCGGAAAACCTGTTTTCCGAAAAATACGACCTTCAGGAACCCCTGGGATTTTCCAACATCACCTTTGATTCCAGCTCCGCATTCCGCCGTCTGAATCAGGAACCCAGCCTTGCGATCAGCAGCATCGAAGAACGTTACGAACTGGAAAATCAGTTCCTCGATATGATCTCCACCGGGAATTACAACGCCGCAGCCCGCCTGTTCACCAAACTGAACAATTACAGGATCACACCCCGTAATCCCAATGCCATCCTGAACAGAAAAAACATGCTGATCATTCTCAACACCTTGTGCCGCAAAGCTGTGGAGCGCGGAAATGTCCACCCGGTCTATATCGACGAACTCTCCACCAGGCTTGCCATTCTGATCAATGACGCGGAGACCGGCGCCGAACTGGAGCAGATCGAAGGGGAAATGATCCACAAATACTGTCTGCTGGTGAGAAATCATTCCATGAAAAACTATTCCCAGCTCACCCAGCGCTGCATCACCTATATCGATTTCCACTATGCGGAACCACTGTCACTGAGCTTTTTTGCGGATATGTGCCACGTCACGAAATCCTACCTCTCCACGCTGTTTAAAAAGGAGACGGACACAAACATCACGGATTATATCCACAGCGTCCGCATCCGGCATGCACTGGTCCTGCTCAATTCCACCGCCCTGCCAATCCACGCGGTGGCAACAAGCTGCGGGTATTCCGATATCAACTACTTTATCAAGATCTTTAAACGCCTGAACGGGACTTCCCCGAAACAGTACCGGTCGCAGATGACGAAAGCGTAACTATTCTCACTATCCGCGGGGGTCAAAGTACCCCCGCCTCAACATAAACATCTCCACTCATTACAACCGCTCTTCCAGATACCGTTTCAGCTTTTTTATAATAGCATATAGTATCGCCATTACAACTCACTTCCAGCAGATCTCCATCCTGAACAACTTTTAGATCTACTACATATGGCAGTTCGAAAATTTCGTCTGCAATTGTCAGCTGTCTTGTTTCCGAATCCCATCCTACAACAATGGAACAAATCTGCATCTTAAAAGAATGTCTATCCTTGTTCTCCACACTAGCAACAAAGCTTTTTTCTTCAGGCAGCTTCAGTATTTTTTCCTTTCCCGGAACACCCTCAAAAATTCTTTCTTCCCGCTCCCATATTTCCACTGGAAGATGCGCCGCCAGTATCTGCTTTCCTTCCAATTCTTTCAATTCCAATTCTCTCGGTATACCCATAACTCCCTGATAAGGCTTATCATTCCATCGAACCCTCAACCAAGGAATCTGTAGCTTTCGATCGGTTCCCCAAAATGTCTGTGCCGCATAAGCTACCTCATTTCCATACAAGCAAAAGGTCTCCTGCTCCTTAATAAACTGTTCTCCATCAAAACTCCCCACCTGATAATAACCGTCTGCGGTCCAGAACACCCATCGTTCCTTTTCTCCATTGCCAGAAAATTGAATTAAGTCTGGACATTCCCAACTTTCAGGAATTTCGATCCTTTGCACTTCTTTCCAATTTCTAAGATCTTCAGAAGTAAACACAACAAATTCATGTTCAGCCAGAAACAGAACCATGTAATAGATTCCTTTTTCTTCCAACCAACCCACCTTCGGATCTCTGTTCTCGTCAATGATATGAGGAATTATTATCTCCGGCAACTTATGAAAAACTCTTCCATCTTCACTGTACGCTGCTTTTTGAGTAAATTTTCGATCCTTACTCCATTCAGAACGTCCTCCAGCGCAGGTGTAAAACAGAATCATTGCCTCCTTCGGACACAGCGACTCTCCTCGAAAATTTGAAATTGCACTTCCTGAGTACACAACCCCTTCCGCATCCGGCAGCAAAGCTTCTTCCTGTTGTGTCCAGTGAAGAAGATCCTTGCTCACAGCATGTCCCCAACTCATATTATTCCATTCAACCCCAAACATGTTATGCTGAAAAAACAGATGATACTCACCTTTATAAAAACACAGACCATTGGGATCATTCAACCATCCGCTGACCGGAGCAAAGTGCAATTTTGGATAAATACCCTCTTTTTTCTTTTCCAACTCATTCGACTGTCTGATCTCATCGGGCAGAAATTCCCCATCTGCAGTTTCTAGCGTCATTACATGACCCTTCCACTGTCCCACAGGAAGCTGTGCATATCCGCCTGTATACACACCATCCTCATCTGTTTTTACCGGAATACGAAACTGCCAGATTTTTTCTCCATCCACCAGAAAATTTATCTCGCACTCTCGTCCATTTCTCACTACAGGAATGTTCAAATATTTTTTTTCCAGTCTAATCTCCTTTTTCATCTACTCTTCTCCTTCCACTCCAAATCACATTTTGCGGAATTTCTTTTCCATATAAAAATTTGTTCTTGTCAACCAATCAAAAAATCGGATGGCTCTTTCAGATTTTCTATGGTTTATATCCAAAGACCCCTGTAACTACTCAAATTTTCTCGTCGTTCCCCCATCCACAAACCGAACCGGAAGATTTGTAATACTATGAACTTCCTCGTGATTCAGAATCTTCATCAACAAGTCCACACACGTCTCAGCAATCATAGAAACTGGCTGCTCAATACTGGATATCAAAGGTCGTCCGCAATTCAGCAATTGTAAACCGTCGAAACCAATAAGCTGAATATCTTCCGGAATGCGTTTCCCCATTTTTGTTAATTCTTCACCTATTACAATTGCCAAATGATCGCTGCTTGCAAAGATTCCATCCACATTAGTATTGATATATGCATTCAACACATTACGAATCAAATTTCTTGATCCAAACGACGTATAAATAGAAGAAACCTGTTTTTCCGAAAACTCCACACAGCTATAGGAAATACCATATTCCATGCAGTATTCTTCAAATCCATTCTTCCGCTTATGTGCCTCGCTGTCCAACGATGAAATCGTCTGAAAAAAAAGCAGATTTTTTGACCCACCCAAATGAAGATGTTCCGCTGCGAGCCGACCGCCATTCAGATTATCACTGGACACATAAGGAATATCCGAACAGAAATGTCGATCAATTGAAACAAACGCCATGGAATCCGTCAGATATTTATCAATGTTACTATAAGTAATTCCTATTATTCCATCAATTTTATTTCGTTTTGCAAGGTTGATAAATTTTTCTTCTTTGTTCTCATCTCCGTCCGAAATACAGAGTACCATCTGCTTTCCTTTTGCAGACAACGCTTTTTCCAGACTACTCAATATCATAGAGAAAAAAGGATTTTCAAGTTCTGGGAGTATTACTACGACATAATCGGTTTTCTGGGTTTTCAATCCTCTCGCAAGCGGATTGACCTCATATCCCAACTTTCGAATCGAGCGCTCTACCAAAACCCTTTTTTCTTCTCCCACTCTTGCACCGTTAATCACATTAGAAACCGTTCCCACAGAGACTCCTGCATCCCTTGCCACATCTTTAATTGTCACCACTTTATAGCCTCCTTCCTGCTGATGACAAGCGAATTTTGTCTTTTTTTCTCAGAATGTCTACTTTTGTCATAATACCATTCTTTACTTCCAGAGGCAAGCCAAAAGGCTGGCAAAACCGTGTATTCCACACAGCACCACCAGCCTTTCATTACAAACTCTTACTTATACAGCAAATCCGTTTCTTTCTTATGATTTTACAGCACCAGCAACAACGCCGGCAATAATGTATTTCTGCAACACAAGATACAGAATAATAACTGGAATAATTGCCATGACAAGTGCCGCCATCAGCAAGTCCATATCATTTCCGTATGCACCCTGGAATAGTTTTGTCGCAATCGGAATCGTATACAAATCCTTTCCTGTCAGAATCAGACTCGGAAGCAGATAGTCGTTCCACAGTGACATTGCATACAGGATTACCAGTGTCGCCGTCGTAGGCTTCAGCAGAGGAAATACAATCTGGAAAAAGGTTCTGATTCTGGAAGCACCGTCAATCTGAGCCGCCTCCTCCAGAGACAGTGGAATACTTCCTCTGATAAATCCATGATACATAAACACCGACATGGAAACCGAGAATCCCAAATGCATGAAAATCAATGTTGCACGATGGTTCAGGATATTGAAAACGCCTCCGTAAATAGAAATCAGAGGAATCATGACTACCTGAAACGGAATAACCATTGAAAACATCATCAGCAAAAACAGAATCTTATTGATCTTCCAGTCCTTGCGCACAAAAATATAAGCACACATAGAAGAAAACAGAATAATCAATACAACACTGACACCGGTAATGATGATAGAGTTTTTAAATACATTGAGGAAATCCATTGCCTCGAAAGCTTCCACATAGTTGTCCAATGTAAATCCTCTTTCACCGCCCCAACTCAGAGGCATCCGGATGATATCCCTTTTCTCCTTGAAGGAGTTCAGCACGATCATATAGAATGGGAACATATAAACCAGGAAAATCAAAATGGTTACCACAGTACGAATGACTGCACGTACCGTCTTTGAAGTATTCATAGAAGTTTTTCCCATTATGCTTCTACCTCCTTCCTCTTATTGAGCATAGCCTGCGAAATCGCTATGATTGCGGTGATAATAAACAAAATAATCGCTTCTGTCTGTCCAACGCCATACTGTTTGGACTGGAACGCCTTGTCATACACATACATGGCAGCCATCGTCGTTGAATTGTATGGTCCCCCTTCTGTCAAAGACAGGTTTACATCGTAAATCATGAAACATCTCGTAATTGTCAAGAAAAGGCAGATCGTAAACGATGCTCTCATCAGAGGAAGCACAATGTGTCTGGTTACCTGTCCTTCGGTACAGCCATCAATCTTTGCGGCTTCTCTCAGGTCTTCCGACACACCGGTCAGACCCGCGATATAAATCAGCATCATATAACCGGAAAGCTGCCATACTGTTACAACGATCAACGCGATAAACGCCGGAACTGGTTCAGACAGCCAGGATTTTTCCAGAAAACCAATTCCCGTAGCTTCTCCGATATAAACGAAAATCTGCTTAAATACAAACTGCCAGATATATCCGAGGATGATACCTCCGATCAGGTTCGGGGTGAAAAATCCGGCACGGAAAAAGTTTCTTCCCACGAGCTTTCCCGTTACCAGAAGTGCCAAAAGAAAGCCGACCAAATTAACCATGACCACAGAAATCGCTACAAATAAAATTGTCAATCCCAATGACTGCCAGAATGGTCCGTCAGACAACACCGCCTGATAATTCTCCAATCCTACAAATGGCTTTTCTCTCGAGATTCCGTCCCAACTTGTCAATGTCAAATAGAGTCCGTATAAGAACGGTATAATAACCACCGCAAGGAATGCCAGAGATGCCGGTCCGGCAAACACGAGAAAGGTTCCGATATTATTCAGTTTCTGATTTTTTTTCTTCATATCCTTTCACCTTTCCTCCCGAAAGGAAAATTGTCCGGCCGATTCGAAAACATCAGACCGGACAATTCCCTCACAAAGCTTTTCTCACATTACACTCACAACAGCCACTTTATGCCTGTCCTTCCCAGTAAGCCTCCACTTCTGCAGCAAACTCTGCACGGTCAATCTGTCCGCCGAGATACTTCTGCATGATCGCGCCAACTTCTGCCCAGTGATCTCCTGGATAATCCTGTACACCCGGGAAGAGTTTGCCCTGATTTGCATACTCCTGTACACACTTGCTCAGATCATTCAGAGAATCCGCTTCGATATTATTGAATGCAGGTACCAGAGAACACTCATCTACCAGTACGGAATTTCCTTCCGGTGTATTTGCCAGCCAGTCAAGGAAATCTTTTGCTGCCGCCTGCTGCTGCTCATCGTTGCAGGTCTTATCTACCAGAATCAGTTTGGAAGTAGAACCAGCCAGCCATGTATTAACGTTCTCATTTCCCGTAGTGTCATTCTGTACTACCGGCATAATGCCAAGCTCAGTTCCTTCCTCATAATAATCGGATACTTCTGCCCATGCCCAGTTTCCATTAAACCAGAACGCTACGGTTCCTTCTGCGAAATCTGCCGCGTTCATATCATAGTCAGCTGCCAGAGGATCGTCTTTATTGATATTGTATTCCATCAGAAGATCCCATGTATCCATCAGACTGTTAAATCTGTTGTTGTTGATCAAATCCGCAGTTCCTGCTTTCAGTTCACTGATCAGCGCTTCAGCGCCTTCCAGTGTTCCATCCTGTTCTTCGTATACCAGAGTGAAGTAATGACCCGCGATGCTCCAGTCTTCCATATTCAGAGCAACCGGAGATTCCATTCCATTCTCAACCAGTCTGTCGAGAAGATCTTTCAGATCGTCCATATTGGTAACAGAAGAAGGATCCCAGTCCTCGCCCAAGGTTTCTTCGATCGCAGTCTTATTGTACATCAATCCACGGGATTCAATACACAGCGGAAACGCATAGGTGACTCCGTTCTGCTCATATGCGTAATCTGTGTTCTGTACCCAGGATTCATTGGAAAGATCTGCTCCGTTCTCCTCGCAAATCGAAACAATATCCTGAATGTCTCCCATGATCAAAGCCGGTGCATTATTCGCTGCATATCTTGCAGAAATCTCCTGGGAAGGAGATCCACTTCCGATGGTATACACATCAAGCTGTGCTCCGGTTAACTCTCCCCACTGCTCAGCAGCATCTTCCAGCTGAGACTGTATCTCAGATTTTGTATTCAGCATTTCAATCGTCACTCCACTGTAATCTGTGCGTGCTTGTGCTGTACTATCTTCTCCTGAAGAAGATGCGGTGCTTGTCGAGGAGCTTCCGGATGATCCGGATGTGGTTTCCGAACTGCTGTCTGATCCTCCGCCGCAGCCTGCCAGCAAGGTTCCGGCCATCGCCATAGACAACATGAGCGCAACAACTTTTTTCTTCATGAAAATTTCCTCCCTTTTATTGATTTTTACTTTTTGAACCGTTCCATTTTCTTTTTTATTGGCAGATTCACTTTGTATTTTTATAATACTCCTCCAGCTTTGTATTGTCAATCTATACTATTTGCTCATTTTCCTTCTCTTTTTTTGTTCATTATTACCATAGTTTTTAGTCGTTTTTATTTCTTTTTTCGATTCAATTTGATTCTCTCATATTCAATATTGAATCGTTTCATTTTTGTTTTTCTAAAAAACGAAGTGGAAAACGCACTTTCATCGTTTTCCACTTCGTTTTCATTTTCCAATACTTCTTTTTTCAGATTCCGTTCCGCTTGCAGAACAGCCGGTATACCTTCTGTATCAGCCGGTCGTCCTCCAGCCCTTCATACTGGACTTCTCCGTTGTCCATATCCTCAGAATGAATCCTCAGAATATGCACCGGCTCGTCGTCTCCTGCGTCCGCCGGATACAGCACCGCGTATTCCTCGCCCTCGTATTCCACGATATCAAGGATTTCAAATCGAACCTTTGCACCGTTTTCATCGGTTAAAACGAGAATATCTTCCATAACTTTCTCCACCTTTTCTTTTTCTTCTGAAACAAGAATACCACACCTTACTGAAAATTCAAAGATTATTTTTCAACCGTCGATATACCAATACCGTTCCATCTGATCTTCCGTGAGAGAATCCACAAATTTCTTCTTCATCTTCAGAAATTCTTCCAGATCCATCAGAATATGATACAGGATCGCCCGATTTTCAAATTCCTCCCGGCTGGCTGGAAGGGACGTTTCCTTCATCTGCCGGAACAAAAGGTCCAGCCGATTCATCTGCGCAGCCGGTTCATTTCTTTCCAGCACATGCTCTCCCACATAGGCAATGAATTCCGCAACCATTCTCGCCTGATCCGGAAACTGCCGGATCCGCCGGATCTCATTCTGAAGGCTGCGAAGGATCGCACATTGGCGGATCCGCATTTCAAAATATCCCACATAATATTCCGGATGTGCAGCAAAATGATTCTCCCGGTATTCGCGTGCCTGAGCCAGACATTGCTGCAGATGCGTCTCCAGTTCCTCCAGCTGTTTCCACACATTTTCCGAAGATTCCGGAACGGTCAGCTCTTTGACGATCTGCCTCAGGATTTCCTGCATATTTCTGTCCGTAACCGCGATCTCCTTCCGAATGAACTTCTGAATACGGGAAGTATTCTGAAAGAGATTCACAAAAACCCCGACCGCCGTTCCCACGAAAACCAGCATCAGTTCATTCAGAATGAACTCAAGTCCAAAATCCATTTTCGCGAGAAAATGCGTCCCGATGACCACATTGACCGCAAGAGCGGAATCCCACCCCAGCGCCCGGATCACCAATACCAGAAGAAACATGAAGAACCCAAAGGCGATCCAGCGGCTCTGGACAAAATGAAAGATCACCCCTGCCAGCGCGGCCGTTACCAGATAGCTTGCGATCCTGGTCCCCATGATCCTGAGAGACTCCCATCTGGTGGTGATCACCGACAGGAACGTGATGGATCCGGCAGAGATCGCGTATTCCAGATGCAGCAGTTCCGCGATCCAGATGGAAAGACAACACCCGAGAGCGATCCGCAATGCCTGAAGAAAATATTTGCTTTTCCGTTCCATGAAATTCCTCCTGAAAACAATGCCCTCAGAGTACATGAACCCCTGTTTCCCGGTACTCTGAGGGTATCCGTTTTTTGTGTATTTTAATCGGTAAAAGTAATTCTGACAACTCCGTATTCTGCTGTCTTAACTCTGTTTTCCCCCACGGTTTCATCCGTAATCCTGATATCTGCTGTTCCATGTACTACCTGGCTGCATACCTCCAACGCATCGGCAAGCGTCGTTTTAGGCGCTGAACACAGAAAGGGTCCTCCGGCATAACCCAGATGACCGGTAAAATTACGGTCAAATTCTTTTTCTCTTTCCTTCAGATGTCTCAGTCCCTTCAGCGCTTCTTCCACGGTACAGCCACTGGTCAACAGGAGGTTCTGATTGCAGGCATCTCCGGAAAACAGGATTCTCGTCTTATGATCCAGCAGGCTGCAGCTTCCCGGTGTGTGCCCCGGTGTAAACAAAACCTCCACCGGACGGTCTCCCAGCTCAAATACCATACCTTCCTGCAGATTTAAAAATTGCGGCAGTTTTTCGTACAGCGGGATTTCTGAAATATCGTAGTGAAATGCCTGATAAGAACCGTGTTTTCCAAGCGCATCCGCATAATTCTGGCATCCCATACGCATCTGCCGCAGCAGCATCCGCTCTTCTTCTCCTGTAAGCTCTTGCTCCGCAGACAGATCCGCCATTTTCAGCAGCCATTCCTGATCTTTCCTGTGCAGATATACTCTGTCAAACAGCGGCGCTCCACCAACATGATCCATATGAACATGCGTCAGAATCACATCATAAGGCAGATCCGTCAGCTCTTCCACAATCTTCCTGATATTTGTCACACCTGTACCTGTATCAATACACAATGCACGTTCTTTTCCAACCAGAACATACATTGCGGACATCCCGCACTCATTGACCGCATAAGTATGAGGTGCAATCTCCGCGATAACCGCATGCTTGATTTCAGACATCTGTCATTCTCCCTTCTCTATTTCCATTTTTTTCAGCCGCAAAAACCGCTGCGCCGGCTGCTGCTTCTTCCTTGTATCTGGAGAACGTAAGCAAAAGCCCAAAGGCTTTCTCCACTTCCTGGCAAAGCAGCGGGTTTTTGCGCAAACCATTTCCCGAAGCGGTAAGACTTTCACGTCCCTGTTTTATTTCCTTTGGGAAGACGTCATACAGCGCTTTCAATTCCGATGCCATCCCCCGCAGATAACTGCGTATCATATCGGCAGGATGAAAGTTATCACTGTTGAGTCCGTCCCACCCGGATTTTCCTGACTTTCCCCCACGGGCTCCATAAAGATTCGGGTATGCTTTCAAGTCTGTGTCCTCTTTCTCCATGGCAATTTCCTGCATTTTGGCATATATGTCCGGTTTTTCACCTGTAAACTGCTCACATACTTCCCCAAAGAAAGCGGCAAGCCTCTCATATACCTTTCCTCCGTTCAAGGATGCACCCACATACAAATAGCCTCCTCCAGGAAAAGGCCGCACGTCTGTACCATTTTCCATACACGCCATGCAAAGTTTTTGGGAGTAGACGGAAACCTGGGAACCAGTTCCCACATTGAGCCCTATGCTTTTTTCCGGTTCGGAAACTGCCCCCAGAAAGCTCGCCTGATTATCTCCGATTGCCGAAAAAACTTTCTTTCCCTTATAGTAACCGACGAACTCATGGTACGGACATATTTCCGGATAAAACGACACATCAACTCCGGCTTTTTTCAGCGCATCATGATCAAAACATCTGTTTTCCAGGTCATATCCTCCAAAACTTGCCGCGATGCTTTCATTGACCGCCCGCCGCACACTTCCGGTCAAACGCATCGCGAGATAGTCACCAATATCCACAAATCCCTTCGCATCCGCAGGAAGTGCACCGGCCTTCTGCAGATAAAAGTGAGTGACGCTCCCATATCCGGTGTATAACGGATACCCGGTAATCCGGGACAGGTACCCGGCATACGTTTCCTTCTCATCAAAAGGCTGATTTCCGCTTTCTTCCTTCCATGTATAGAACGGTGACACCGCTTCGCCTTTCCCATTCACATACACAATCCCATGCATCTGGCTGGAAATGCCGATCGCCTCAAACGGAAGTTCTTCCATTTCTTCCAGCAGCCGGCTTACTTTTGATACAATCTCATCTGCATCCTGCCAAAAACTTCCCTGTGCCAGAAATCTGTTTGAAACATTTCTGCTCAAAGCAATCGTTCTGTTTTTCGCATCATACAACACGATACAGATAGAGGTGGTTCCTATATCAATTCCAAGTGTGTACATCCTTTTTCCTCCGATTTTACTATAATCTCAACCTTTCTTTCTCTCTTCCTGCAGAGGATTCTTTCTCCTTCTGTATGTTCCCGGACTCATTCCCATATACCGCCGGAACACCTTGCCGAAATAATTTCCGCTGGAAAATCCATTTTCTCTGGCAATACATTCCACACTTTTTTCCGTCCCCAGCAGATCATTCATCGCCGACTGGATCTTCAGCCGTGTCAGAAATTCAATGGGAGAAACTCCCATTTCCTTCCGAAAACAACGAGACAGATGCGCGGGAGAGACCCCCAGCTGCCCGGCTGCCTCCTCAATCCCCTGAATCACCGGATAACGCTCTTTCATATACTCCGCCGCTTTCCCCGCCAGAGAATCTTTCAGCGGTTTCCCCGGACGTTCCACCTCCCGCAGAAGCGCGCAGAGAAAACGGTAAAGAAATTCTCCGCCTTCATATTTTTCCAGCCGTTCTTTTCCGATCAATCGGTCCTGAAGATTCAGCGCCATCCGCACCGGCACACTTCCCGGATCCAATTCGATCAGTTCGGGACAGAGCGCTGCCAGTTTGTCCGCGAAAGCATCCGCCGCGTTTCCCTCAAAATGAAGATAAAGAAATTCCCAGACAGCTCCCGGCTCATCCGGGAGACAATATCGGCTTTCCTCCGGAAAACGCACGAAAAAGCCGCTTCCCTTCTTTACACGGCATTCTCTGCCATTTCGGACAAACAAACCTTCGCCCCGCAGTGTATACTGAAACAGAAATCCTCCATACTCTGTCCGATTCCCGTTATAATAATCATAGGTTTCCCCACACCTGCATTCAATTCCGCCGTCCAGCAGGACCAAAGGCTCATTCTCCATTTCATCCATGTTCAGGACACCGAACAGTCCCTCTCTGTATTCCATCAAAAAATTACCCCTTTAAATCAAATTTTCATTCTTTCCTTCCAATATTAATCCAATTATAATAGATTTTAGAAAGAACAGTCAAGAGGAATGGAGGATATCAAATATCTACCCGAAAAATGCACTTGATCATAAGGAGGATTGCCTAATGAACAAAAATACTTTTGCCAAACATCCGCCGATGGGCTGGAACAGCTACGATTATTACGACACCACCGTCAACGAAGCCCAGGTGCGAGCAAACGCTGAATATATGGCACAACACCTGAAAGAATACGGATGGGAGTATGTGGTCATTGATATCGAATGGTACGCACACAAAGCCGGTTCTCAGAGGGACCGTTTCCAGTACATTCCGTTTTCTCAGCTGGAAATGGATGAATCTTCCCGCCTTCTCCCGGACCCGGAACGTTTCCCATCTTCCGCTGACGGAAAAGGCTTCGGTCCGCTGGCCGAATATATCCACAGCCTGGGACTGAAATTCGGTATCCACATCATGCGGGGAATTCCGCGGATCGCCGCCCATCTCCACACACCAGTCAAAGGAACCTCCGTGACTGCCGACCAGATCGCCAACCCCAGTTCCATCTGCGGCTGGAATCCGGATATGTATGGTGTACGCAATACGCCGGAAGGACAGGCCTACTACGATTCTCTGTTGGAACTGTACGCCTCCTGGGGCGTGGATTTCATCAAATGCGATGACATCTGCAATACCAATCTCTATCCCAACAATCCGTTTTCCGGGCGTCATGAGATTGAGATGCTGGCAAAAGCCATCCAGCACTGCGGAAGACCCATCGTACTTTCCCTGTCTCCGGGACCGGCATTGATCGAACATGCATGGCATTATGAGAAATATGCGAATATGTGGCGGATCACCGATGATTTCTGGGATCACTGGGATTTGCTGAAAGATATGTTCCATCGATGCGAACTGTGGCAGAACCATGTTTCCGAAGGATGCTGGCCCGACTGCGATATGCTGCCCCTTGGAACGCTTGGAAAAGGATTCGGGGAGGAGCGTACCACACGGTTTACCGCCGAGGAACAGAAGACGATGATGACGCTGTGGTGCATCTTCGGATCT
Source organism: uncultured Fusicatenibacter sp. (assembly GCA_902493585.1). Lineage (GTDB taxonomy): Bacteria > Bacillota > Clostridia > Lachnospirales > Lachnospiraceae > Fusicatenibacter. The sequence goes on from CABUPZ010000030.1 coordinate 23,152, forward strand.
CCGATGATGCTGGGCGCGGAGCTGACCCTGCTGGATCAGGAGACCCTGGCGCTGCTGACCAACCGGGAGGTGCTCCATCTGCTGAATTCCGACTGTCATGCCAGACAGGTACGTCTGGATGACGACTGTGCAGTCTGGGCAGCCAGGGACACAAAAACAGGAGACGTTTATGCTGCTCTGTTTAATCTCAGTGATGAAACAGCCACTGTATCCGTACAACTGGAAGAGCTGACGGAAACCTTAGGACTCTCCGAAAACGATGGGGATTTCACCGTTTCCGTAACGCTCCATGACCTCTGGAGCGGCTGTAACACAAACACAACGGGAACCACTCTTCCGTCAGAACTGGCTGCCCACTCATGTGTGATCTGGAAAATCCTCAAACACTGAAAAACTCCGGCTGCACAGCGTTGAGACCGGATACTGCCAAGATTTTTATATTTCCTATGAAATAAAAAACCGGCTGCCTTCTCAGGCAGCCGGAACTGTTTTGATCTTCGTAAAGAAATAAATATATTTGAACAGGATCAATCCGACGATCACAATTCTTCCCGGCAGATTCTGCATCATCAGAAACGCCAGGATCAACATTGCGGAAGCCGGCAGCAAAATACAGAGCTTGGTTTTCAGCGTCATCGCCCGCTCCTTCACAAAACTGTCCAGATGCTTCTGATACAGCTTTGTCCCGCAGAACCACCGGTGAAACCGTTCCGATCCCCGGGCAAAACAATAAGACGCCAGAAGCAGAAGCGGTGTCGTGGGCAGAATCGGCAGAACCACACCGATCGCTCCGATTCCCAAACTGATAAAAGCAATACTCAGCCACACATATTTCCATGGATTTCTCTTCATATCATCTCCCTTTCTTTCTCTGATCCGAAAATCCATTTCCGTCATTTTCAGATACATCCCAGTACATCGACTGCTAAATAACTGCTACATTCATGCAGAATGCTTTTGCTTGTCGTTAGTTTTTCCTAACTCAAAAGATACCATAAAATCCATGGATTTGTCAACTCTTTTTAATATATGTACAGACTGAAAAAAGACACGATATTCCCATCCCACTGAATTTCCATTCCGCAGCTTTCCGCCATCTTTCCGGCGTCGATACAGTAAGCGGACAGACAGGAAGCCATTTTTTCCGGGCAGACACACGGCGCTTCTTCTGTCTTATGACAGACCGGGCAGATTCCGCAGGGACCGCACATGATCGGAAATCCGTTTTGATCCATTCCTCCCTGTTTCAGCTTTTCCAACAACTTCCAGGTCATTTCCGTATGGCGCTTTTTCAGCTTCTTCATCTCCCTGTCATCCATGAAATCCCTGACCTGCGTCCGTGTCTGAAAGACTGCCGCATGGGTATAGGCGAGCACACGCGCCTTCATCTCTTCCGGGGCTCCGCAGTCCGGCGGACATCCATAATTTACCCCGTAATTTCCGCAGCTGTTTTCCTCACAGTATTTTCTGTACTCCGGCACAAAAACAAGTTCATTGACAGGGATGACTGCCGCTGCTGCAAACCCTTCCGCCGCAGCCAGCTCCCGAATCCTGCTCTCTTCCATATTTCTCTCCTCTCCGGAACATGTCCTTCTGCATTGCTGTCAGAATTTATTTGAAACTTCCTAGAGCGTGTTTGAAAATTGCTTTCTGCGAGATGTGCGTCACAGTTTGCGGGAAATTTGTTCCGAAATCAGGAGGCGTAGCGGACTACGCTGACTGATTTTGAGGCGAATTTCCCGCAAAGTGGGACGTGCAGATTGCAGGAATGAATTTTCAAACACGCTTTAACTCCGGACATGCCTTTCCATCTTTTCACATACTCTCATTATAATACAAAGAATTCCGGAATGCTAAGATTTTCTCAACTCTACTTCACAAACATCCAGCAACCGTTCATCCCTTTGTTTCAGGCAGATCATTTTCCCGATGCCAAAAACAGAAAGCAGGCAGGTGCAGGTGGTATGCGTGGACGGCGGGCATCTGCAGCGATGTAAGAAAATCTTAGCATTCCGAAGTCCCGGAGGACGGGACAGGCGAAGTGCTACCCGCACTGAGCCTGAGGAGCGCTGAACCGGGAAATCATAAAGATTTCCTGGTGAATCGCTCCGGTGCCCGTCCGCAGGGACTTCGGAATGGTTAGATTTTCCACATCGCTGCAGCCGCCCGCCGTCCACGCATACCACCTGCGCCTGCCTGCTTTCGTCCGTTTCGCCAAAAAATGATCGCTTACGCCAACAGTGCTGTCTCCAGATCCTGCAGCATCAGATCCAGCGCCTGCACGCCGCCCTCTGCGGTGTACCATACTGCCGGATGCTCCAGGTAAACAAGCTGTCCGTTTTTATATGCGTCTGTGCCCTGCACCAGCTCATTTTCCATAATATCCTGCGCAAGCTGCGCTCCGTCTGTGCCGATCGCCGCGTCACGGTCCATCACAAAAATATAGTCCGGATTTTTTTCCACGACATATTCAAAGGATGCTTCATTTCCGTGGGTGGAAGTATCTACATTTGCGTCTACGCCCACATTCTCAAATCCAATCTCCTTACCAATGATCGAACAACGTCCATCGTTGCCGAGTACATTGAAACTTCCGCTGGTACACATTCCGACGATTGCTGTTTTTCCTTCCGCAAACGCCGCCAGAGTCTCAATTCTCTCATCAAAGTCCGCCATCAGCTCATCCACCTGATCTTCCAGACCAAACATCGCCGCAATCGTGGAAGCATTTTTTCTTACGCTTTCCACAACTCCGATTTCCGTATCTGTCGACAGATAAACCACCGGAGCGATCTCGCTGAGCGCGTCATAGGAGGAAGAAAGGCGGCCGCCGATAAAGATCACATCCGGTTCGCACGCCATGACCGCTTCCATATCTGCCTCTTTGATCGTTCCAAGATTTTCGATATTCTCGTCTGTAACATAATCCTGCAGATAATCCAGGGAAGTGCTTGCGGAACCTACGACACGGTCACCCACTCCAAGGCTGTCGATGATATCCAGGCATGCCATATCCAGGATCGCGATACGCTCCGGATCATACGGCACTTCCAGATCCACTTCTTCCTTGTTCGCATTCAGGCTCTTGACCGTGATCGTCTCCGGTTTTTCTTCCACGGAAGACGCTGTGGAAGCATCCGATGCAGCGGATGCGGAAGACACGTCAGATACTGCGGAACTTCCGGATGCCGAGGTGCTTCCCGATGAGGAACTGTCAGAATTTCCTCCAGCTCCGCACGCTGCGAGAGAAACTGCCAGTACTGCTGATAATGCAAGTGTCATAATTTTTTTCTTCATAATATAAAATCTCCTTTTTCTTTTAATAGTAAATAGACAATGGTTTGCCTTCGATTTCCATGATCTCAAAATCAACTTTATAAATTTCCGACAGATTCTCCTTGGTCATCACCTCCTCAACGGTTCCGAATTTGGCAATCTTTCCGTTCACAAACGCACAGATATAATCGGAATAGAACGCCGCGTAATTGATCTCATGCAGTACCAGAACCACCGTTTTTCCAAGTTCATCGCAGAGCCTGCGGACAATTTTCATCATATTGGTCGCATGATAAATATCCAGATTGTTGGTCGGTTCGTCCAGCAGCACATATTCCGTATCCTGCGCGATCACCATCGCGATGCAGGCGCGCTGCCGCTGTCCGCCGGACAATTCATCGATAAAACGATCCTGAAATTCCTCCAGCTCCATATAGGAAATCGCCTTGTCTATGATCTCCTGATCTTCTTTCGTAATGCGCCCTCCGGAATAGGGGAACCTGCCGAAAGCTACCAACTCCCGCACAGTGAGCTTCATCTGGATATTGTTGCTCTGTGTCAGGATTGCCAGCCGTTTGGACAGCTCCTTGCTCTTCCATTTGGTAATATCCGTTCCCTCAAAATTCACCTGACCGGAATCATGGGCGATCAGCCTGGAAATCATTCCCATGACGGTGGATTTTCCTGCACCGTTGGGACCGATCAGGGAAATCACTTTTCCTTTTGGAATCTCAAAACTGACAGAATCCACCACAGCTTTGTCATCATATTTTTTTGTAAGATTTTTTATCTGCATGATTCAGACCCTCCGATTTGTCAGCAGGAGATAGAGGAAATAAATTCCGCCTCCCACCGTAATAAACACACTGACCGGAATCGCGTATGTAAAAACCTGCTCCACGATCATCTGACCTCCCACCAGCACGATCATTCCAAACAGCGCAGATCCGAGGATCAGCTGGCTGTGACGGAAGGTTTTCAGAAGCTGCCGGGACAGATTTGCAATGATCAGTCCCAGAAACGAGATAGGACCAACCATCGCCGTAGCCACCGCGATGCACAGCGTCACTCCCAGCAGGAGCCGGCGAATGGTCCGGTCATAATCCACACCAAGGTTCACCGCCTGCTCCTTTCCCAGCGTAATGACATCCAAAAGCGCCAGGTCCTTTCTCAGCACAAAGATCACCACAGCCAGAACGACGACAGAAAACAGGATGATCTCTGAATTGATATTGCTGAAGCTTGCCACCAGCGTGCTGAGAAGGCTGTCATATTCATTGGGATCCATAACACGGGTAAGCGTGGTCTGTATACTGGAAAAAAATGACGACAGCACCGTTCCAATCAGCAGAACATACAGGACATTATGCCTTGTCTTCTGAAACAGATAGCTGTACACCACCGTAGCCACCACTCCCATCAGCAGCAGATCCGCCGCAAAAGCCGCATTGGCATTTCTCGCCAGAAGACTTCCTGAACCGGCAAAAAATACAATCGCCGTGTGGATCAGTGTATACAGCGAGTTCATACCCAGAAGACACGGCGTCACGATCGTATTGTTAATGATCGACTGAAAAACGATCGACGCTCCGCCGATGGCAAATGCCGTAATCAGCATCGCGATCAGCTTCGGCGTGCGGATCTTCATCGCATAAGCGAAAAGCTTCTGGTTTTCAAAATTGACACCCACCAGCATATAGGCGGCGCCTGCCAGCGCCACAAGCAGGATCATGAACATGAGTTTCCGGATGTTTTTCCTGTAAGCGGCTGTATTCATTGCTTATCACCTCCATCCAGACCGGAAACGGCACAGCTGCAGCCGGATGTTCCCGCTCCCTGCAGCCGGACTGCTTTCCTTCCGTTTTTCAGACGGTACAGCAAAAGCCCGATAAAGAGGATACTTCCAATAATTCCCACGATCAGCTCAATGGGAAGCTCATACGGTGCGATCACCACTCTTCCGATCATGTCACAGGCAAGGACAAATACCGCTCCAAAGAGCGCCGTGTCCACCAACGTTCCCCGGATCCTGTCGCCTTTGAACATCGCGACAACATTCGGGACAATCAGTCCGATGTAGGAAATCGACCCGACCACAACAACCACAGAAGCTGTGATCATCGCCGCGATCGTCAGTCCCAGGAACAGAACAAAATTGTACGGAACCCCCAGGTTTCTGGAAAAATCCTTTCCCATTCCTACAATGTTAAAATGGTTGGCAAAAATAAAAGCCAGGATCACCAGCGGCACCACCAGATAAACGATCTCATATCTACCACGGAGAACCAGGGAAAAATGTCCCGTCAGCCAGGAGGACAGCGCCTGTGTCATCTCATACTTATACGCCAGATAATTGGTGATCCCTCCGATCACATTGCCGAACATGATCCCCACCAGAGGAACCATCACCACATCCTTGAACTGAATCCTCTGGATAAACCAGACGAAGATCCAGGTTCCTGCCACCGCCGCTGCGAACGCGAAAATTGCCCGTCCCCACAGGGTGGAGTTCGGCATAAACAACAGCGCCAGCAGAATTCCAAACTGTGCCGAAGAAATCGTTGCGCCCGTCGTCGGCGAAACAAATTTGTTCATACAAAGCTGCTGCATGATCAAACCTGCGACACTCATCCCCACACCGGTGCAGAGAATCGCCAGCAGACGCGGAAGCCGGGAAACGAGAAAAATCCCCCACTGTTCCAGATCACCGCCCATCAGGGACGGCAGGTCAATATCGATCACTCCCACAAACAATGACCACACAGACAGCAGCAGAAGTATCACTGCGAGCAGTACAGTCATGAGCCTTTCTTTCACACAGATATCTCCTTCCTTGATAATATTTTTACGACTTTGTATCCTCATCCAACACAGGATACCTGTTCTGCAGAATTTTTAAGCCATTAATTAGTTTATACTAACTTTCAGACAAGAAAAAAAGTCACGCATACCCAGGGATGGAGTATGTATGGCTTCTGACACGCCGCGTTAGCTTCCACTAACTTACCTGGCAATTATAACATGAGTATTTCGAAAAAAGCAAGAACTTTTTTCATCCATTTTTTTACATCTCCTCTCACGTTCTTGTAAAATGATAACAGTTCAGCCAGCTGAACTGTTACGGCATCCGCCCATGGAAAATCGCTTCACGATGGGGCGGATGCCCGCAGGCACTATGTTTTCATACGGTCTGCGCAGTAAATGCGCAGACCTGGCTGAA
>CABUPZ010000031.1 GCA_902493585.1 uncultured Fusicatenibacter sp.
GGTCCGTTCCGTTTCCGGAACTCTTTGTTCCTGCCTCAGCAGCAACTCGTTTATTCTATCATAACGTTTTGCGCTTGTCAAGAACTTTTTTCAAAAGTTTTTCAGATTTTATATCAGCTTTTTATGCTGTCACTCTCTGTCGAACTTTTATCTTTTCACTAAGGTTTTGTCCCCTTAGCGAGCTTCTATATCCTACCACAGGCTCTTTCTTCTGTCAAGTCTCTATTTCCACTTTTTTCAATTTTTGTTTGCCGTTTTTATTTAGGTCTCATCAATAAGGACGGTTGCCGCCGCCTTTCCCTCAGACGGCCGGCTCCCGCTGCTACCAACGCTTCATGTTCTTTTCATGTTTTTCCAGATACACCTGTTCCAGCTCTTCCGGAGTTATCCCATAGCACAAAAGAATATCATTAAAGTACATCAGCGTATCACACATCTCTTCTATGAAATGTCTCCTCGTCTCCGGATGTTCCATAATTTCATCATCGCCCTGCTTTTTTATAATATCTGCCGCCTCACCTGCTTCTATAAACAAATAGAGCAGTTTGCTTTTCGCCGTTTCCGGACAGATCGGCGACCATTTTCCTTTATACCGTTCCTGCAGTTCTCTTTGGAGATCCAGCATCTTTTCAAAATTCAATTCTGACATTTCCTTCTCCTTTCCACTGTCTCACTGTTCAGTTTGCCGTACGGATCTGCTGGATCGCTTCCAGGATATTGTCTACTGGAATCAGACGAATTCCTTTGATCTCCTCCACCGATTTCATACAGACTTTCGGCAGCATCACGGAAGTAAAGCCAAGCTTTCTCGCCTCCAGGACTCTCTGTTCCGCCATATTGACCGCACGAACTTCCCCGCTCAGACCCACTTCGCCAAACACTACCATTCCGTCGTCAATGGCAAGATCCTTGTGGCTGGAAACCACCGCCAGCGCAATCGCCAGGTCGATGGCAGGCTCGTTCATCTTGATTCCCCCTGCAATATTGACATAGGCATCGCTGGCGGACAGATTGATCCTCGCACGTTTTTCCAAAACCGCCATCAGCAGATTGACCCTGTTGAAATCCGTTCCCGCCGCTGTTCTCCTTGGAATTCCAAAATTGCTATGGCAGACAAGGGCCTGCACCTCAACCAGGATCGGACGGGTTCCTTCCATGGAACAGGCAACCACGGACCCCGATGCTCCCTGCGGCTTTCCGTCGAGCATAAACTCCGATGGATTTTTCACCTCCGTCAGTCCCTGCGCCTGCATCTCAAACACTCCGATCTCATTGGTGGAACCGAAACGGTTTTTCACTCCCCGCAGAATCCGGTAGGATGCGTGGCGGTCTCCCTCGAAATACAGAACCGTATCCACCATATGCTCCAGCACACGGGGACCGGCTACATTTCCATCTTTTGTCACATGGCCGACGATGAATACAGAAACTCCAAGACCTTTAGCAATCTGCATCAGTACATTGGTTGATTCCCGAACCTGTGAGACGCTGCCCGGCGCAGAACCAACCTCCTCATTATACATGGTCTGAATGGAATCAATCACTACGATCTCCGGTTTTTCCCGTTCAATGACAGTACGGATCATCTCCAGATTCGTCTCACACAGAAGGCGCATTTTCTCTGTAAAATCTCCGATCCGCACGGCGCGGAGCTTGATCTGGCGCAGAGACTCTTCTCCCGAAATATAAAGGACCGGAATTCCCTTGCCTGACATCTGCCGGCACACCTGGAGAAGAAGGGTGGATTTTCCGATTCCTGGATCGCCTCCCACCAGGGTCAGTGATCCCGGAACAATCCCTCCTCCCAGGACTCTGTCCAGTTCCTCGATGTCCGTACTCATCCTGTCTTCTTTCTGTACCGCAATTTCCGAAAGCGGCACAGGCTTTGCCGTGATGCCCCCTGCTCCTGCTGCTCTTCCTTTACTTTCCGCCTTCGCCGGAACCGGTTCTTCCACGAAGGTATTCCATTCCCGGCATCCGGGGCACTGCCCCATCCACTTTGCGGACTCATAGCCGCAGTTCTGACAGAAAAATACCATTTTTTTTGCTTTTGCCATATCTCTTCCTTTCCCCATGAAACAAAAAAGCCGCTGTTTTTTACGACAGCAGCTTTTTTCCTCTGTTTCAGTTTCAGTCTACACGGACAATCTCAACTTTTATCTGTTCTGCCTTTTCAAGCTCCACACTGAAGGAAAGCTTTCCGCCCAGATTCGTCGTCATATGTCCGACATTTACTCCGTCCAGAATTACTTTATATTCTGTCTCTGCTTCCAGTTCAACCGTAATCTGCGCGTCTTCCGGTCCCTCTACCGCAAATGTCACGCCTCCGTCGAACAGCACCAGATCACTGACAGCAGTTCCAGGAACGGATTCATAAACGAAAGCTCCGTTTCTCTCCAGTCTGGTAATCTCCCGGAAAGTCTTTACCTTGTAAAGATCTCCCTTGTGCTCAAAATCAGACAGCTTGGATTTCTGATCCAGTTCATAGTTTCCAAAGCTGATTCCGCCATCTGTTTCTGTACGGATCAATTCTTTAATTACTGACATTTGAAATGCCCTCCCCGGTATTCTCTTTTGTTGTTCTGCCTGCTAGTCATACAGGCTCGTTTTTCCTGTCTAGATAATATCATAATTTCTCTGATTTTTCTAGTTGTATACAGAAAATTTTATTTCTTTTTTACGAATTCCAACGGCAACTGTATCACCTTTTTTGATGGTTCCGGCGAGGATTGCTTCAGCGAGAGGATCCTCCAGCTGATTCTGAATTGCCCGCTTCAGCGGACGTGCTCCATACTTGCTGTCATAACTTGTATCCACCAGATGATCTTTCACTGCATCACGGATCTTCAGCTCAATGTCCATCTGTGTCTTGCACCGTCCGGTCAGGTCTTTCAACAGGATATTGATAATCTTCTTCATATCCTGTTTCGTCAGCGGATGGAACACAATGGTCTCATCGATACGGTTCAGGAACTCCGGCTTGAACATCCGGCGGACTTCCTCCATGACCTGGCCTTTCATATATTCGTAATCCTTTTTTGCATCTTCCTCCGACAGAAATCCCAGCCGTTTCGGCTCCACAATGGACTGGGCGCCGGCATTGGAAGTCATAATGATGCACGTTTGCTTAAAATCAACTTTTCTACCCTGGGCGTCGGTGATATGACCATCGTCCAGCACCTGAAGGAGAATATTAAAGACGTCCGGATGCGCTTTCTCAATCTCGTCAAACAGGATCACACTGTACGGATTTCTGCGCACTTTTTCCGAAAGCTGTCCGCCTTCCTCATATCCCACATAACCTGGCGGTGATCCGATCATCTTGGAAACGCTGTGCTTCTCCATATATTCAGACATATCGACGCGGATCATTGCCTGCTCCGTTCCGAAAACTGCCTCCGCCAGTGCTTTGGACAGCTCTGTTTTTCCCACACCGGTAGGTCCAAGGAACAGGAAGGAACCGATCGGACGGTTTGGATCTTTCAGCCCCACTCTGCCCCTGCGGATCGCGCGGGCTACCGCCTGGACTGCCTCGTCCTGTCCGATGACCCGTTTATGAAGGATCTGCTCCAGCTTTGCCAGACGTCTGGATTCCTCCTCCGCAAGCTTCTGTACCGGGATCTTCGTCCAGGAAGATACCGTAGCCGCAATATCCTCCTCCGTCACTGTCAGTTTTCTGTCACGGCACCGTTTTTCAAAACGCGCCCGGGCAGCTTTCAGTTTCTTTTCCACCTCAGCCTGCTCTTCCTGAATGGCGCGTGCCTTCTCGAAATTCCCGTCTTTGATCGCCTGCTCTTTCTCTTCCAGGAGCCGTTTCTGTTTTTTCTCATTTTCCTCCAGTGCTTCCGGAACTTTGAAACCGCCGAGCTGTACCCGTGATGCCGTTTCATCCATCAGATCAATGGCTTTGTCCGGCAAAAAGCGGTCATGGATATAGCGGGTGCTCATCTTCACCGCTGCCTCCAGCGCAGCGTCACTGATCTCCACGCCATGATGGCGCTCATAGTAAGGGCGCACTCCTTCAAGAATCTCCTTCGCCTGTTCCTCCGTCGGCTCTTCCACGGTCACCGGCTGGAAACGGCGTTCCAGCGCCGCATCTTTTTCAATATATTTCCGATATTCCTCCAGAGTTGTCGCTCCGATCAACTGAATCTCCCCTCTGGAGAGAGACGGTTTCAGGATATTGGACGCGTCCAGAGCCCCCTCAGCGCCGCCTGCGCCGATGATGGTGTGCAGCTCGTCAATAAAGAGAAGTACATTTTTGTTTTCCATCACTTCCCGCACAACGTTCTTGATCCGCTCCTCAAATTCGCCGCGGTACTTGCTGCCCGCGACCATTCCCGAAAGATCCAGAACGAGCACACGTTTGTTTTTGATCGTGTCCGGCACAACGCCCTGTACGATCCTCTGGGCAAGCCCTTCCACGATGGCAGTCTTTCCAACCCCAGGCTCTCCCACAAGGCAGGGATTGTTCTTGGTTCTCCGGCTGAGGATCTGGATCACCCGGTCAATCTCCGCCTGACGGCCAATGACAGGATCCAGCCTGCCCTGTTTTGCCATTTCGTTCAGATTGCGGCTGTACTGATCCAGGGTGGGCGTCGCGGAATTTTCTCCGCCTTTCGCCATGCCGAGTTTCGCCTGGATCTCCTCTTTCGTCATACTTCCCGCCTCTCCCATCGCATTGAGAAGGGCGGCATACAGTTTCTGGATATTGACTCCCATGGTGTACAGAAGTCTTGTGGCGACGCAGTCGCTCTCCCGCAACATGGAGAGAAGGATATGTTCCGTTCCCACTTCCTCACTTTTCAGGCGCGCCGCTTCCTCCTGGGCATTTTCCAGCAGACGGCGCACTCTCGGGGTCAGCCCAGGCGCAGAAGCCACAGCAGTATTGCCGCTCGGCGCGATCAGTCGGTCGATCAGCCCCAGAAGCCGCTCCTGCTCCACTCCGAACTCAGCAAGAAGGATTCCCGCTGTCCCTTCCGGTTCCATCAGAAGTCCCAGAAGAAGATGTTCCGTTCCTATATAGCTGTGCTGACAGCGCTTTGCCGTCTTTTCAGCCATTGCCAGGGCATTGCGTGCCTGGCTGGTGTAATTTCCCTGCATAGATGTTGTCTCCTTTATTCTTCGTATTCGCTGTAAATCTGGTTCACCATCTGGTGCACTTCTTCTTTGGTAATATTCTTACAGACTGCCTTGGCGAGAATGACTCTCAGTTCCATCTGCAGTTCTTCCATCGCATACAGCTTATCGGCATTGATCCGGATCACGGCTCCCCGGCGGCGGTCAATACACAAAAGTCCCTCCTGACGGAGAACACTGTACGCTTTATTTACCGTATGCATATTGATTCCGATTGTTTCCGCCATCTGCCGCACAGAGGGCAAAGTATCCCCTTCCTGCAGCCGGGAGGTCGCAATTCCCAGGATGATCTGGTTGCGAAGCTGAATGTAAAGCGCTTCATCACTGTTAAAATCAATCTGAATCCTTTCACAATACATAGTGGTTGCCTTTCTTTTGTCTTTACATTTGTTATAGGCACAGTGTAACACTGATTCTTCTTTCTGTCAAACCGCATGTCCGGCACCGGAAACCGGTCGCAGAAATAAATCTTCCAAACACACTTCTTTTCTCCTTTTTCTGCAAAAAAATCAGGCTTCCGGTCGCCTCTCGGAAGCCTGGCTTTTTCTTTTAACGGATATCGTAGACGCTTCGGATCTTCAGCCCGGTAGGCGTGCCTTTCCGGATACGGATCCTCCTTTCTCCGGCATTCATATCGAAGTAGTTGTCTTCCAGAAGCATGTCGTCGTTCTCATTGATGATTTCGACACTTCTGGCGTATGCTCCGGCAGAGATGACCAGCTCGTCGCCTTCTACACGTACCTCCAGTTCCGGATTCCGGAAACGGAAATGCTTCGGAGCGCAGAACAGGACACTGCCGCTGGAAACCACCTGACCGTTGGCCTCCATCTCATAACTGACGTAATTGGAATACAGATCTGCGTCCTCCATCTCCTCCTTCGGAAGCCACACCGAAGCCAGCGCCGGAACGGTAAGCTTTGCGCTTCCCTCTCTCAGAATTCCGGCATCTGCATCCCGCAGTGCATAACGTACGGTAACTTCCTGCTCCTGCATCGTTTCATTTGCCACATTCAGATGAATGGATTTTTTCACATGGTATGGCTGGGCGTTTGGATTGGTATCCTGAGTCAGAATTCCCTCCTCCGCACAGGACACCATCAGCGGAGCAAAAAATCGTTTTGCATAGTAATGCAGGGCTTTCCACCGTCCGCAGTAATCGATCGAGGACCAGCTCGCCACCGGCCAGCAGTCATTGAGCTGCCAGATCACCGTTCCCATACAGCGGCCCCGGTTCCGCCGGAAATGTTCCACACCATAGCGGATCGCCTCTGCCTGGAGAAGCTGGGAAGCGTAAAGCACGGTGTCAAAACTGCCGGGATACAGGAACGTCTGTTCCATGTAATTCATGATCTTTCCGTTTGCCGTCTGGTTTCTCTGATGCTTTTCCATCACATAGGAGAAAATATTTCTGTCTTCCGGCTCCGTAAAAGTCTCACAGGTCTTCAACGATGGGAAAGACTGGAAGCCAAATTCGGACAGATAACGGAAATGGAACTTCCTGTATTCCGTGATCGGCTTGTTCCCATGCCAGACATCCCAGTAATGAACATCTCCCCGGTCTTCTCCATTCGGATCGTCAAAGGCTCCGCCGGAGGACGGGCTGGCCGGCCAGTAGAAGGTATTCGGATCATAGATTTTCAGGACTTTAGGGATGATATATTCGTACATTTTCACGTAATCACTCTTCTGTTTCGGATGGGTCACCCACTGTCCCTTGCCGACAAACTGTTCCATCTCATTGTTTCCGCACCAAAGCCCCAGGGAAGCATGATGACGGATCCGTTTGATATTGTCGATAAATTCCTGTGTGATATTCTCTTCAAATTCCGGGGTCAGATCATAGACCGCGCAGGCGAACATAAAATCTTCCCACACGATCAATCCCAGTTCATCACAGGCATCCCAAAATCCATCGTAGGGATAATTTCCGCCGCCCCATACACGGATACAGTTGAAATGGGCATCCCTCGCCTGTTTCAGCAGTTCATACGTACGTTCCTTTGTGACACGGCCAAGCAGATTATCCTCCGGAATATAATCGCCGCCCATAGCGAAAATACGGACGCCGTTGACTTCATGGGCAAACTGCTCGCCCCACGCATCTTTTTCCAGATGCATGGTCATCGTCCGCAGTCCAATGCGTCTTTCCCAGGTATCCAGCAGCCGAACCTCTTCCCCTGCCTTTTCCCATAGTTCTGCTTTGATCCCATAAAGCGGCTGCTCCCCATAACCATTGGGCCACCAGAGTTTTGGATCCTCTATGGTGATCACAGAAGGGCTTTCCCCATAAATCCGGCTGTATCCATCCGGATCCGTTACCGTGATCTTATAGAAATATCCGGACGTGTGTTCCGAATCAGCCAGAAGTGTCTTTCCATCCGCTCCATAGAGCAACCGGCCTCCTGCGGTCTGATAACAGCCCTGATCTGTCAGGCGCAGTGTCCTGCTGTCGAATGCCTCTTCCAGATCGATCTGGAAGTTCAGGTCAACTATGCCGTCATGATGTTCCTGTGTTATGTACACACTGTCAAATCTGGCGCCGGAGAAGGCCAGAAGGCTCACATTCCGCCAGATTCCCGCATCCGGAAGGCGCGGGCCCCAGTCCCATCCAAACATACAATGTGCTTTTCGCAGATACGGAAAGCCGCGCATGGCATCGGAACTGCCTTCGATGGGCTGTTTCTCGTAGGCCTGCTCAATATATCTGGTCGGCGATAAAAGCGTTACCCTCAGTTCATTTTCCCCCGGTTTCAGCAATTCCCTGACGGAATATTCGAAAATCCGGTGCATGTTTTCCGTATGTCCGAGTAAGGTTCCGTTGAGTATGATGTCCGCAATGGTATCAATTCCATCAAAACGAAGGAGCAGTTTCTCCTCTTTCAGAAACTCTTCCGGCACATCAAAATGTGTCACATATTCAAAATCATCCCCAATGATCTCCAGCGCTTTCTGCTCATTGTCCCGGTAGTAGGGATCTTCCATCCGTCCATTCGCAAGAAGGTCCCCGTACACACTTCCAGGAACAACGGCCGGAATCCAATCGTTTGCACCGCGGCGGGTCATTTGCCAGTTTTCGCGCAGCAGCTTGTGTTTCATTGTTTCCTACCCCTTTCTGCATCTGATATTGTTCTGCTTTTCAGACAAGAATCCATCTGATTTCTCCATCTGACGTTAGCATATCAAATCCTCTATGGAATGTCCAGAGCGTAATGAAAAAAGATACAGCAAGCTGGAATTTCTCCTCACTTGCTGTATCTTTTTCACATACTTTGCTTGTCTCATTTCGTCAGGATCATCAGATAATCCACTGCCGCTGCAGTCGCAAGGACTGCAGCGCAGATCATTCCAAACACGCTTTTATATCCCATCACCTGAAAATGTTTTCGCCAGGAATCTTTCTCCTCAAACTTTTCCGGATTTTTTCCTTTCACCATGAGCATTCCGGCAATCATGAACATTCCCAGCGCCGCGACCAGCAGCAGCCCGTCTTTGGCAATTTCCAGCCCCTGGGAAACCTGAAATCCACCGAACAGAAATCCGCCCAGAAACAACAGGATCCCCAGGACAGCTGCCGTCAGGATTCCAATTCCCAGCGCCTTGATTCCATCCAGAAGCAGGTCTTTTCCTTTTTTCATGTTCAGAACTCCTTGCTTTCACAAAAATGGCACGCGACAAAGTGACCGTTTCCGATATCTTTCAGTTCCGGCATTTTCTCGCCGCAGATATCCTTCGCATATTTACATCTTCCGCGGAATTTGCAGCCCGGCTTTGTATTGATCGGACTTGGAACTTCACCTTCCAGACGGATTTTTTTCTTATCCCGTTCCGCTTCCACCTTCGGATCCGGGATCGGAATCGCGGACAGCAGCGCCTGGGTATACGGATGGCGTGGATTTGCATACAGTTCCTCCGAGGTCGTCATCTCTACCAGCGTTCCAAGGTAAAGAACCGCCACACGGTCCGAAATATGTTTTACCATGGAAAGATCATGTGCCACAAAAAGGTAGGTAAGGCCCATCTTTTTCTGCAGATCCACCAGCAGATTAACGATCTGCGCCTGAATGGAAACATCCAGTGCGGAAATCGGCTCATCCAGAACCATGAATTCCGGCTGTACAGCCAGCGCACGGGCAATACCGATCCTCTGGCGCTGACCGCCGGAGAATTCATGTACAAAACGGTTGGCATGCTCACGGTTCAGGCCTACCAGTTCCAAATATTTGTAAATGATTTCCTGCCGCTCTTTTTTGTTTTTTGCAATCTTATGAATATCAATACCCTCACCGATGATATCGGCAACGGTCATTCTCGGATCCAGAGATCCATAGGGATCCTGGAAGACCATCTGCACATCTTTTTTAAAGGCAAATTTTTCTTTTCCGCTCAGCGCGTGAACATCTTTCCCTTTATACAGTACCTTTCCATCCGTCTTGTCATACAGGCCGATACAGGTACGTCCGCAGGTGGTTTTTCCGCAGCCGGACTCTCCAACCATTCCCAGTGTCTCGCCCTTGTAAATCTCGAAGGAAACATCATCCACCGCTTTCAGGGTGGCATTTTTTCCCACCTGAAAATACTTTTTCAGATGCTGTACGGAAAAAAGTACTTCTTTCTCTGTCATCTCACTGTCCTCCTTCCAGATTCGGCATCTCTACCTTCGGTGCCATTGGATGATGCAGCCAGCAGGCTGCCGTATGCCCTTCACCGAAATCCGTCTGCTCCGGCATCTGCTCCTTACAAATCGGCATGCAGTACCTGCAGCGGGTGCAGAACGGACATCCCACCGGCGGATTCAAAAGATCCGGCGGTGTTCCGGGAATCGTCGCAAGCTCCTGTTTATTTTCCAGGTCCAGCCGGGGCACAGACTGGATCAGCGCCCAGGTATACGGATGACGCGGACGGTAAAAAATATCTTCACAGCTTCCCCGCTCTACGATCATACCGGAATACATCACTGCAATCTTCTGTGCAATGTTCGCCACAACGCCAAGGTCATGGGTGATCATGAGCACGGAAGTATCATTCTTTTTCTGCAGCCCCTTGATGATATCCAGGATCTGTCCCTGTATGGTCACATCCAACGCCGTCGTCGGTTCATCACAGATCAGTATTTTCGGATCACAGGCGAAAGCGATCGCAATCATAACACGCTGGCGCATACCGCCGGAAAACTCATGGGGATACTGTCTGACACGTTTTTCCGGCTCGGGAATCCCCACCATCCGAAGCATTTCCACGGCTTCTTTTGCCGCTTCCTTCTTGGTCATATTTTTATGCCCCATCAGGTTTTCCATAATCTGCTTCCCGACTCTCATGGTCGGATTCAAGGATGCCAGTGCATCCTGGAAAATGATCGCACACTCTCCGCCTTTATAATGCTGCCATTGCTTTTTATTGTATTTCAGAATGTTCTCACCATGATAGAGAATCTCGCTGCCTTCCTTGATCTCACCCTGCGGTGCCTTGATCAGGCCCATAATGGACTTGGCCGTTACAGATTTTCCACAGCCGGACTCTCCCACAATTGCCAGTGCCTCCCCTTTCTGCAGAGAAAAATCAACCCCTCTTACAGACTTGACCTCACCGGCATATGTATGATAAGAAACTCTGAGGTTTTTCACTTCCAAAATAGGTTTCTGCTCGTTCATAGTACTTATCTCCTGCGCATTTTACATCTTTCTTTGTTTACTGGCGAAGTCTCGGGTCCAGTGCATCTCTCAGCCCATCACCGAGAAGGTTGAACGCCATAACGATCACACAAAGGATCAGACACGGGAAGAACAACTGAGAAGGATAGAAATCCATATTCTGCTGTCCCATAGAAATCAGTACGCCAAGGCTGATTTCCGGCGCCTGCAGACCAATTCCCAGAAAGCTGAGTCCGGCCTCAGTAAATATGAAGGACGGGATCGCAGTTGCCGTATCCAGGATCAAAATACCAAGCATATTCGGAATATAGTGTTTCACAATGATACGCACCGGTTTTGCTCCTAAAACCTCTGCCGCATATACATACTCCGATTCTCTGAGCTGTTTGATCATACCACGAACCTGCCGGGCGGTATTGCACCATGCGGTAATACTCAGCGCAACCAGAAGGGAAAAGAGATTATTTCCCAATACCATCATGATCAGGATGGTGAGAAGCATTGATGGAATGGAATTGAGCACTTCAATGATCCGCATCAGAACTTCATCTACCCATCCGCCAAAATGCGCCATCAAAGCGCCATAAACCGTACCGAAAATCAACTTCAATGCAGTGGCTACCAGCGCAATGATCAGAGATGCCCTTGCCCCCACCCAGATACGTGAAAAAAGATCACGTCCCAGGTTGTCGGTTCCAAACCAGTATTTGGAAGACGGTCCCAGATTCTTTTCCGCTACATTCATCGTCTCATAATCGTATCCGCGCATGATCGGTCCTACGATAACCATGATGACAAGAATCCCCAATACAATCAGGGATGCCATTGCCACTGGATTTTTTTTCAGTCTTCTCCAGGCATCCTGCCAGTAAGAAATGGTGGGACGGTCGATCCGATTGGCATCTTCCTGAGAAAATCCGATAATCTTAAATTTATCTGGTGTTAATTCTGCCATTTTGTTTCTCCTCCTACCTGTTCTTTCCTGTCAGACTGATCCGCGGATCTACTGCAACATACAAAAGATCTGTAATAAACAAAACAACAATATACATTGCAGCCAGTATTACGGTCTCACCCATAAGAATGGACAGATCCTGATTATTCACAGCCGTTACATAATACTGCCCGATTCCCGGAATAGAAAAAATACTTTCGATAAAGAAGGAACCTGTAATACACATCGCGATCGACATCGGAAGCTGTGTGACAACCGGAATAAATGAATTTCGGATAATGTGCTTCCGGATGATCCTGGCTTTGCTCAGTCCCTTGGATTCCGCAGTAAGGACGTAATCCTGATTGATGACATCCAGCATGGAAGTTTTCAGCAGACGCGCATACGTTGCAATATATGTAAAGCATCCCGTCAGCGTAGGCAGAACCGTATACTCCCATCCTCCAAACCACAGGTCTTTGCCCGCCGGCCATCCGATGGTCGGGAACCACTGAAGGTTTCCGGCAAATACCTTCTGAAGCAAAAGACCAAACACCAGATGGGGAATTGATATCAGCAAGACCGACAAGGCGATCACCAGATAATCGGCAATCGTCCCCCGCTTCATCGCAGCCAGAATGCCCAGCAAAAGACCAACCGTGACGCCCAGCACTACCTGCTGGATACCAAGCCTTGCGGAGACCGGAAGCCGGTCATGGATCAGCCCCTGAACCGTCTGTCCCGCATACACAAAAGATTCTCCAAAATCTCCGACGCAGATCCCTTTCATGGTGATCGCATAGCGTTCCATCATCGGTTTGTCCAAACCATACTTTTTATACAAATTTTCTTTTACAGAGGGTGAAAGTTTTTCTGCCCGCTCCGACAAAGGATCACCTGGAACTGCCTCCAGCAAAAAGAAAGTAGCCGTCGCAATCAGAAACAATGTAAGGATCATTTCCGCAAGACGACGAATCAAATATTTACCCATAGAATTACTCCCTTACCATTTGATAGCAAAGAAGAGCTTACTGAAAATAAGCCCTTCTCTGCACTTCATTCGATATCATTCTCTCCAAAACTGCTTTCGGAATTCATTCATCCTTTGCATTCTCTTATTTTCCTGAGATAGAAGCAATATAGAGTTCCTGACTTGCTCCGAAAGAAGAACTTCTGAAATCTTTTACCCAATTCTGGTGATAGTAATGTTTGTCGGCATAGTAAATCGGAGCACATGCGCAATCATCCAGAAGAAGCAGTTTTTCCATATTTTCATAGGTTGCCAGACGCTCTGCGGAATCCTGAACACCTGTCAGAGAATCAATCATCGCATCGTATTCCGGGTTGCTGTAAAGTCCATAGGATTTATAAACCCCCGTTTTCATGATATTCAGGAAATCCAGCGGATCGTTATAATCACTGTACCATGCGCTTAAGAAGATATCATATTCCAACGCATCACGTTTTGAGATAAACAGCTCAGAATCGCCAACCGTATTCAGTTCAACCGTAATACCCAGGTTCTGATTCAGTGACTGCTGGATGTATTCACGCTCCAGCTGGTTTTCTGTTGTTGAACCATAGGACAGAAGTGTCAGCTTAATGTCACTGATCGGAGTGGTAACTCCCAGTTCATCCAGACCTTTCTGGAACAGTTCCTGCAAAGCTTCCTTGTTTCCTGCATACTGCTCGTACTCTTCTTTGATCGGTTCCTCTGTCTGGGAACGGTAAGATTCACCATCCAGAGTGATCGCCGGGGACACCAGGCCATAAGCAGCGGTATATCTTCCATATACGGCATCTACCATTTCTTCACGGTTGATCGAATAGGAGATTGCCTTACGGATATTTACATTCTGCATCAGTCCGGACAGACCGCCGTTCTGGTGCTCAAAGCACAGCATCGCAGTTCCCGGATACTCAACATCCAGAACCTGAAGATTTCCCGCTTCCACTTCCTGATCATATTTCGCAATATAATCTCCGGACGCATCGAAAACATCCAGCTGTCCGTTATCAAACATGGTTGCGGCGGTCGCTTCCTCTGCCACGCAGTACCAGTTGATCTGATCCAGCTTCACATTGTCCGCATTCCAGTAATTCTCATTTTTGGTCCATGTCATGGAGTTGTCTTCTACCAGATCGGTCATGCAGAACGGACCATTGTATACGCAAAGTCTCCAGTCTTTTCCCCAGTTGTCGCCGGCTGCCTCTGCAATATCCTGACGTGTCGGGTACAATGGAGTTGCAACCAGTTTTGACTGGAAGGTCGGATCTGCCACTTTCAGGGTAACCTCAAAGGTATAATCATCCACCGCTTTGATTCCCACATTATCCACGGAACCTGTTCCATTATAATATTCTTCCGCACCAACCACATTAAAGATAAAAGATGCATAATCATAACCGTTTTCCGGATTCAGCAGACGTTTCCATCCATACTCATAGTCATGTGCGGTCACCGGTTCGCCGTCGGACCATTTGGCGTTCTGTCTCAAATGGAACGTATACACCAGTCCATCGTCTGACACATCCATGGATTCTGCGCCGGCAAACTCAAAGGTATCTCCGTTTTCATCTGCAACATCACGCATCAGGCCCTCATAGCATTCCGCCATCATCCAGCGCCATCCCATATCCTGCACATCGTAGTTGTTTCCGAAAGAAACCGCGCGCAGATTGATCTGCTGGGAATCTCCATCCACAGTATCAGATGCAGAAGACGCATTGGATGCCGTCGTCGTTGTATTTTCAGCGGTGGCAACCTGTGTTTCTCCGTCCCCGCCTCCGCAGCCGGAAAGCATTCCAACTGCCATCGCTCCTGTCAGGAGCAGCGATAAAAACTTTTTCATGTTCTTCATCATGTTTCCTCCTTCGTCACTTTCTTTTTCTTTTCTCCTCGTCTGATACAACTCAGTCGCAGTGTGTCATAATGCGGATGATCTCCTCATCCGTCTCATTCATTGCCTTCGCTCCGAGACGGCAGACATTGCGGATCGTATTTTCCACACCCTTTGACACGATCCCGTCTTCCGCATAAAACTGCTGGCCGTTCACATACATATAATATCCCAGGATGCCTGCCTCCACAGAAGCGGCGATCTTGGCTGCGCAGGAAGCCTTTGCTCCGTCGCAGAAGATGCCGGAAACGGTCGCAAGAGAATTCACTAACGTATGGGCAATCTCTTCTTCCCGGCCGCCGTACAGGTATGCGATTCCGCATCCCGCCGCACAGCCCGCGCTGACTGCCCCGCAAAATGCTGATAACGGTCCGATGCCGTGTTTGATATGAACGGCGATCAGATTTGAAATTACCAGCGCCCGGTATAACTCTTCTCTGGAACTTTTCAGGTATTCGGAATAAACGATGACTGGCACGGAAACCGTGATGCCCTGGTTTCCGCTTCCGGAATTGATGACTACCGGCAGTTCACAGCCGCTCATTCTCGCATCGGATCCGGCTGCCGCCAGCGCCTTGCTCAGGATCTTTACGTCGTCTCCGTAGGTTTTCACCAGAATGCTGCCAATATTGGCGCCCCAGTCGTGTTCCATTCCTTCCCGGGCAATGCTGTAGTTATAATTGATCTGACGGTCCAGGACTTCCCGGACATCCTCCAGATCCACTTCCTGTGCAAAACGGACAATATCCTTTACACTGAGCAGCGAGCGGTCCGCCTGCTGCACCTGCTCCTGACAGACCACCGGTGTTTCCTGATAAATCTCTTCCCCGTCTTTGGAGATCATCGCTATATTGCAGTGTGTTCTGGAAATCCGCACCTTTGCCTGATGTTCTCCGGCATAGACCGTGATCAGGATATCCAGCTTTTCCCCGTCCGCCAGGGGTTTTACATCAAACGGCGTCTCTTCCAGGTATTCCCGCATCCTGCGTTTCTGTTCTTCTGTCACCGCAGAGATCACTTCCAGTTTTTTCTCCGCGCATCCGCCGATAATGCCGGCCGCCGCTGCCGCCGGAATGCCTTTCAGCCCGTCTGTATTCGGCACGATCACGCTTTTTACATTTTTAATAATATTTCCACTGGCCTGAATATCGACCCTTTCAGGAACAGCGCCCAGCACTTCTTTGGCCTTGGCCGCGCAGTAGGCGATGGCAATGGGCTCTGTGCATCCGAACGCCGGAACAAGCTCTTCCTTCAGGATCTGCACAAAAGTATTATACACATTCTCTGCCAGCACCATTCTCTATCACTTCCTTTTCTTTTGTTTTTTCTGATATGCAGTCCATGTCTGTCCGCCGGTTCGCAGAAAAGCCCCGGATATACAAAAAGCGTACCATACTTTTCCTGCAGGAGCCATCCGCCGATCATTCCTGTATCCGCATCCGGTTCATCATCTGCTGCCACTTCTTTGTGAAAAGTATGTACGTTTTTTTCATATTCACTCTCACCGGACGCTGTCTTTTTCCGGCTCTGTAAACTGCATATTTATTCTAAACTGAATTATACCATAAGACTTGCATTATGAAAAATAAAAATATATAATATGTTAAATCAATTTTTTTGATATAGAATACGCATCCCTCCAAAAACATTTCGGCATTTGCCCGCCTTCACAAAAGAAAGGAAGAAAAGAAAACGAAATGGAACTAAAAAACATTCACACTTTTATCAAAGTAGCAGAATTTGAAAATTTTACCAAAGCGTCTGCGGCGCTTGGATACGCACAGTCCACGGTCACGATGCAGATCCAGCAGCTGGAAAACGAGCTTCACGCAAACCTGTTTGAACGCAACGGAAAACGAATCCGTCTGTCGGCAGCCGGACGGGAATTTTTAAAGTACGCTTATCAGATTTCCAAATACGAAGCGATGGCGATTAACCATTTTCACCGGACTGAAGAACCAGAAGGCAACCTGAATATCGGCATCATGGAAACACTCTGTTCCTCAGAATACACAGACCTGTTTTATACGTTTCAGGAAAAATACCCGAAAATTTCTCTCCGGCTTGAGGTAGTCACAACGCTGAAAGCCATGGAAGATCTCGACAAGGGGATCTTCGACGTGATTTTCCTGCTGGACAAAACGATCCTTCGTCCCAACTGGAAGACGGTTCGTACCTTTCCTTCCGATATTTCCTTCTTCTGTGCCCGTAGCCATCCTCTGGCAGGCCAAAAGAATGTCTCCCTGGAACGTCTGCTGCAGGAACGCTTTATTCTCACAGAAAAGGGCTGCAATTACCGGCAGGTATTCGAAAACGACCTGGCTGCCGCCGGACTTCATCTGGAATGCGTTATGGAGATCGGACACACTGCCTATATCATCAACGCCGTTTCCCGGCTGCTCGGCATTGGCCTTCTGCCTGTGTTCACGCTGAAGGACGCGCTCTCCAGAGGAGAGATTTCCCTCATCGATGTGGACAGCTACCAGATCCAGCTTGCGATCCAGGTCATCTATAACACACAACGAAGGATTTCTCTCCCGCTTCAGGTATTCCTCAGTGAACTGGGCTATTCCTGTTTTCCGGAATAGGAACTTATCTGTTTTTTTCGTAAATGATCTGAAGTCCCTTCAGGAGCAGATTGTCATCCAGGATAATGTCTTTTTTGCAGTACGGAATGATTACCTTTGCCAGCCCTCCGGTAGCCACCGTGGTGCATGGCTCGCCAAGTTCTTCCTCGATCCGGGTGATCAGACCGTCGATACAGGAGGCATTTCCATGGATGATGCCGCTCTTCATACAGTCCAGGGTATTCGTTCCGATGATCTTCTTCGGAGCTTCCAGGCTGATCTGGGAAAGCTGTGCTGCGTTTGCCACCAGCGCATCCAGAGACGTGCGGACTCCCGGCAGGATCATGCCGCCGATGTAATTGCCCTTGCTGTTCAGCACGCACACCGTCGTTGCGGTTCCCATATCCACAATAATCAGCGGAAGCGGATATTCCGCCATCGCCGCCACCGAATCAACAACCAGATCACTTCCGAGGCTTCCCGGATTATCCATGATGATATTGAGCCCGGTTTTCAGTCCGGGGCCCACAACCTTGACCGGCGCTTTGATCACTTTCTCCGCCGCTTTCCGGAACATTTCGGTGATCTGCGGAACTACGGAGGACAGAATACCGCCCTCCAATTCCCCAGGATCCACACCGTAGATCTCCAGGACATTTTTCAGATGGATCGCGTATTCGAGCTCCGTCTTTCCCTTGTCAGTGGAAAGCCGTTCGATAAAACGCGTCCTTTTTCCCTCAATGCATCCAAGCACGATGTTTGTATTTCCTATATCAATCGCTAAGATCATGGTTACACTCCTATATTTGCACGAACTTTTTCATCCATCAGCACCCTGCCAAGCAGCGCCAGCAGGATTCCCGCCACAATCGCCTCCGGGACTCCGTTGATCCCGATGATGGACAGAATAAAAAGGTATGCGGTATTTGCCGCTTCTCCGCTTGCCGCCGCGTACTGGTTTCCGAAAAACAGATAAATCAGATTCATGACCAAAAGCGTGTTGGTCAGCGCGCCGGATACGCCCGCCGCAGCCAGAGATACCATATCATTTGCCTTCGCCCGTTTTCTGATCTTCTGGAAGAAACGGTAAACATACCACGGAACCACTCCGGTCAGGATTCTCGGACCGAAACAGATCAGCAGGCTGGCTGCCCCGCCTTCAAACTCTCCCAGAGAATAAAAAGGGGAAAATACAAAAGAAGTCGCCGTCGGATTCACCGTATTGTTGATCAGGCTGGTCAGCCCGAAAACAGCTCCCAGAATGGCTCCTTGGGATGGTCCCAGTATCAGTGAGCCCAGGATCACAGGAATGTGAATAATGGTCGCCCGTGTGAATCCCAATGGAATATAGCCCAGAAAAGGCGTGAATGCCATCAGAACGATGAGTGCGGAAAATAATGCCATCAGGGCGAGCTTTCTGGTAGAATTGCGTACTCCTGAGGCACGTCTTGCTGTGTTCGATTTTGTTGTCATAATGTCCTCCTTGTTACAGTTCCTCTGCCCACAGGCACTGCGTTTTCGTACGGTTCGCGAAGTAAATGCGCAGACCGGACTGAATGGCTATGGATACTGTACAATCTGATTGGTTTTCGGGTTTCCTCGGGAGAATACTATCCGGGCTGTCCGGTACAGTTTTCCCCGACGATGCAATGGATTTCCGCTTTTGCGCGGCTTTTATCCATTTTGCTGGATACGACTCAAAATTTTATCCAGAATCTTCTGTGCCACCTCTTCCTTGCTCATCACCGGAAGTTCCTCTGTCTCATCCTCAGTCAGGATTGTCACGACATTGGTATCCGTTCCAAAGCCCGCGCCCGCAGTCTTCAGATTGTTTGCAACGATCATATCCAGATTCTTCTTTTCCAGCTTTCTTCTGGAGTTTTCCAGCATATTCTCCGTTTCCATGGAAAAGCCGCACAGGAACTGTTCCTCCCTTTTGTGTTCGCCCAGATATTTCAGGATATCGTCTGTGCGTTCCATCGGGATTTCCAGTTTGCCGTCCGATTTCTTGACTTTCTCACTACTCACATGCACCGGACGGTAATCCGCAACAGCAGCCGCCTTGATGATAATGTCCTGCTCCGGAGCATATTCCCGGACAGTCTCGAACATCTCCCGCGCTGTCGTCACATCCAGCTTTCGCACAAACAGCGGCGCCTGAAGCTCCACAGGACCGGAGACCAGAGTCACTTCCGCCCCACGCATGGCTGCAATCTTCGCCAGGGCGTATCCCATCTTGCCGGTAGAATGATTGGTCAGGAAGCGTACCGGATCCAGAGATTCCCGGGTCGGCCCCGCCGTGACCAGGATCTTCTTTCCGGACAGATCTTTTTCCAGGGCGATCTTCTGAAGCACATACTCCAGAAGCACCGAAGGCTCCGGCATCTTTCCGGAACCGGTATCGCCGCACGCAAGATAGCCAACCGCCGGCTGAATGATCTCAAATCCATGTGCCTCCAGCTTTTTCATGTTTTCCTGCACGATGGAATTTCCGAACATCCGGGTGTTCATCGCCGGAGCGATCAGCTTTGGACAGGTCGTACATGCCAGAACGGTCGTGGTCAGCATATCGTCCGCGATGCCGTTTGCCATCTTTCCGATGACATTGGCGCTTGCCGGTGCAATCAGCACCAGATCCGCTTTTTTGGCAAGGGAAACGTGTTCCACCTGGAACTCAAAATTCCGGTCAAAGGTATCCACCAGACATTTCCTTCCGGTAAGCGTCTCAAAAGTGATCGGATGGATAAAGTTCGTCGCATTTTGGGTCATGATCACATGTACCTCGGCTCCCTGTTTCACCAGCATGCTCGCAAGGGATGCGGATTTGTACGCCGCTATACTTCCCGTCACTCCAAGAATCACTGTTTTTCCTTTTAACATGGCAGATACCTCACCTTTCTTCGCCGTATTCGCATTTATTATACACGTGGTTTGCCCTGAACACAAGGATGTACGCAAGAAAATACATACTGGAGTGTGTTTGAAAATTCATTCCTGCACTCCGGGATGTGGAAAAAGCGGACAGGCGGGTAAAATTTTTCTTGACTTGGAGTGTACTTCAGGGTTTATAACATTATTAAGAGATTCTTCAGCAATAGGATTTTTTAACAAGGAGGTTTGGAGATGAAGTCTAAAGTTTATTTTTCCAGAGAAATCACACCGGAAAAGGTGGTAGAACTTTATCGGGCTCTTGGTGTGAATTTGTCCGGCAAAGTAGCGGTAAAGGTTCATTCGGGTGAGAAGGGAAATCAGAATTTCCTGCGTCCGGAGTTCTGGAAGCCGATGGTGGATGAGGTGCACGGCACGATCGTGGAGTGCAACACTGCTTACGGCGATGCCACAACAGGTGTGCGTGATCATACGGAATCTCATCTGAAGCTGATCGAGGAGCATGGATGGAGCAAATATTTCGATGTGGATCTGATGGACGCGGAAGGTCCTGATGTTGTATGGCAGATTCCAAACGGAAAAGTTCTGAAAGAGAATCATCTTGGCAAAAATATCGTTAACTATAATTCCATGCTTGTGCTGGCGCATTTCAAAGGACATCCTATGGGAGGTTACGGCGGAGCGCTGAAACAGCTTTCCATCGGCTGTGCTTCCAGCAAGGGAAAAGCCCTGATCCATTCCGCAGGCAAGACCGACGACCGTTTTGAAACCTGGCAGCAGCATGCAAGCAGCACTGAATTTCCGGAGGCGATGGCTGACTCGGCATTCAGCGTGGCAGAACACTTTAAAGGAAACATCGCGTATATTAACGTAATGAAAAACCTCTCCGTAGACTGTGACTGCTGCGCGGTGGCAGAGGATCCATGTATGAAAGACATCGGAATTCTGGCTTCTCTGGATCCTGTAGCGATCGATCAGGCATGTATCGACCTTGTTGTCAACTCTGACGATCCGGGCAAAGAGCATTTTATGGAGCGTGTAAACAGCCGCAACGGTATTCATACCATTGAGGCTGCCGCAGATCTTGGCTTTGGCTCCCGTGAATATGAGCTGATCGAACTTTAAAACAGCAATTCCGCAGGAAGAAGTTTCCGAATAAGGTTTGAAAATAAGAAAAGAAGAGGATTCCGTGAAATCCCCAGGTTCTTTGAACCGATTCCCACGGAATCCTCTTCTTTTTTATCCATATCTGATACAAGATGCTTTTTTAAAGTCACCCCACCAGAGCCGTCACAAATACGCCTTATCCCTTGTAATCCACCGGCAGGTTTTCCCATCTGTTTTTAAAATAATATGCCGCAGCCTTTGGCTGTCTCTGCCGGGTGAAAATTCCCTTTTTGTTTCCATTGACGCGCATAATTCCTTCCACAGTCTGGAAATCTGCGAAATTCCATACCTGCTCGCCCTTGATACAGTCGTAGGAATCGAATACCCGTTCATAAATTTTCAGGTATTCCAGCTCATACTCCGCACTCCACTGCACACTCGGAAGCTTATATTCACCCTGCAGATTGTCGCATCCATATTCGGTGAAAACGAATGGGCAGTCCAAGCCTTTGGCAAGCCACGCATCCAATTCCGCGCGGAATGCCTCCTCCGCATCCTGCATCTCATAACCGCCCAGCAAATACCAGCCATAATACCGGTTAAAGCACAGGAAATCACAGAACTGGTAGCAAGTACATTTTTCCGGTGACGAATTCAGTTCCATCGCGAAAGTCCTCGGCCGCTTCTGCACATCCAGCTCTCTTGCCTTTGCGAAAATATCGGCAAAGTAAGGAACTGCACTTTCACTCATGGTATCCGGTTCATTGAACAGGCTCCACGCAATAACACAGGCATGATTCTTGTCTCTTCGGATCAGATCCTCCAGCATTGCCAGATGATTTTTCTTCAGCTCCGGCACCGTCGGCCGCTCGAAAAAATTGGTGGATTTTCCGCTGACCGCATCTACAAAATTGACAAGACTCTCGAAAAATCCGACCGCCGGAACCTCGTCGATCACCAGGAATCCCTCCCGATCTGCCATCTGGTAAATTTCCTCGCTGTACGGATAATGGGACGTTCGGAAAGAGTTGGCTCCGATCCATTTCATCAGTTCAAAATCACGTTTGATCACTCCCGGATTGTAGCCGCGTCCGACAATGTCACTGTCCTCATGCTTTCCAAATCCTTTCAGGTATACCGGATGACCATTGAGTATGAAACTGTTCCCCTGGATCTCAAAGGTACGGATTCCAATTTCTTCCTCATATTCGTCGATCACCGCGTCGCCATCCATAATCTTCAGCACAAAACGGTACAGATAAGCGTCGCGAACCTCCCAGAGACGGGCATCCGGAATTGTGATCGTTCCCGTCTTTCCTTCTGCTTTTGCCACAAAACTGCCGTTCTCATCGAAAACTTCCACGGTAACTGGACGGTCCCCGGTTGTCTCCATCTGATAATCCACATAAGCGGTTGTGCCATCCAGACGGTGATTCACCGTAAAATCTTCGATATACTCTTTCGGCAGAGCCACCAGCTTCACCGGCCGCTGAATTCCCGCGTAGTTGAAGAAATCAAAAAACGGACGGATCATCTTTTTCCCCGATTTCAGCGTCTGGGTGATTCCTGCCGGCAGAGAGGTAAAGCTCAGTTCATTGTTTCCCTTCACCACCACCAGATTTTTTTCATTCCAGCGGACCACATCATCGATTCTCGCGGAAAACGGAAGAAATCCACCCTCATGAGAAATGACCTCCTGTCCATTCACATAAACCGTGCCTCTGTGCGTCAGCGCCGCAAACCGAAGATCCACATGCATTTCCCTCCACTCACCGGGCACAAACACTTCCGTCTCATACCAGAAATCTCCGGCAAACTCACGGATGTCCTTATCCGTATAGAAATCATTGAAGCTGGCAGGAACTGGAATTTTTTCCGTTCCGGGAATACCGTCTTTCCATCCTTCCTGGTCTCCTTTTCCATCCCAGTCCAGACAAAATTTCCACATTCCGCCAAGATCTGTGACACGGCGCGCCGCAGAAGCGCGGGGATAAAGCATTGACTGTTTCATTTGTACCTTCCTCCTTTTTCATCCATAACATTTTTTGTATTTACCAGCTGCACTTTCCACAATTGGTGCAAGGGATGCAGCTTTTTTTCTCCAATTTCGCTCTCCAGTCCAGGATTTCCACCGAAGACGCATCCTTTTCAGAGACGATCCACTGCTGTCCTCTTACCCGGAACACAACTCTCCCGTCTGTGAACTCCAGTTCCACGGGATAAATGCAAATCTGCTCCGGATGCATGCAGCTCTGATAAACAATTGGAGCAATTTCCTGAACAGGATCAGCGGCAGTCTCCGGCACCTCGCAGGAAGCACTCGGCACATCGTGCAGCCGGAACCTGTGGGATGCTGTCACGATCCGTCGAATCTGACCATTTTCTTCTGCAATGCCCGGTTCCGGATCGCAGGGATACGGAAGATTGCGGCTGATTTTTACTGTTCTGATAACGGTTTTACATAACTCCGCGTTTTTTATCACAACGCTCCGCTCACCCCCTCGTCGTCCAACCAGCGGTCGGAAAGATAGGCAAGCAGCCGTTCTGTCGTCCATGACAGCCGTTCAGGAATATCCTCCCGCTCTGTCAGAACCGCTAATACTTCCGGAGTATATTCCCTCTGAAATTCCGGCTGCTTCCATCCGAACCGTTCCACCATCTTCCGGATAAACTGCGGATAATCCATCAGTTCCGATGTTCCCACATGAAAAATCCCGCTTTTTTCTTTTTCTATGATCCATTCCACATATTCAGCTATCTGCAGATCCGAGGCATGGTTACTTTTCAATCCTTCATATACTTCCAGACATCCTTTCTGACATCCTTCCCGTACCTGAAGGACTCTTGGGGAATTTTTTCCCCACACAAAGGGAAGACGTAAAATTGCAAGGTGTTCACCCAGGATCTCTGACAGCATTTTTTCACAGGCAATTTTATATTTTCCATATTCGCTTCTGGAATCCGTAGGATCACTCTCACCATGCGCCGTATCCGTGCTGTTGTCAAAAACATTGGCCGTCGAGAGAAAAATCATTCTCCCTCCGCTGCGCTCCAGATATTCCGCTGTAGCCCGATGTACCTCCAACTGCTTTCCAAAATCACCTCGCAGCGCCGACACAATGACATCCGGACAGATTTCCTCCAAAATTTCTTCCATCCTGCCCGGCTGTTCCAGTGCTAACGGTATAAAACACTGCTCCAGGTCAGGATGTGTATAAAAAGTCCCTGTAGTTTTCCATCCTCTGTGTCTGTTCAATCTCTGGCCGAGCGCTCTTCCGATCATTCCGCTGGCACCCAAAATCAAAATTCTTTTTGCGTCATTCATACTTTTTCCTTCTGTCATTGTTCTACTTTGGCTATTCAGTCATATTTTCGTTAAAACGATGATACGTTATTCACTGTTATATCACCATTATAAGAATTTTCTTAATTTTTGTATACAGGAATATTGAATATGACACGAAAAACCACAACAGCCATTCAGTCAGTGCGGTCTTTCCCTTTCCTTCATATTGCTTTTTTCTCAAGAAAAATCCCCAAAGAATCAGCACAATTCCGCCAAGAAAAACGGCTCCGACCATCATCTGCTTCTCAATCTTTTAAGAGAAAACGGTACATACCAAAAGGAGCCACAAAGGATATCAGACAGAGAAACACCATCATTCCTGCAAACCATTCGCTTCCCATCCGCATGACTCTCTTTCTTCTCATGCCCGATGTGCCTCCCTCCATATTGATACGTCCTTTGCTTGAGTAAATTATATCATGAAAAAAATTTTCTTTCAATTGTGACAATTCCGCAAAATATTATATATTACTTCAAATGCTATAGATTTTTTGGTTCTTTAAAATTGATAGTAGGAAATTCGTTTTTATATCGCAAAAATACCCGAAGCCCTCGCATTCCTGCACATTACAAGGGTTTCGGGTATTCCTTCGATGCCCAGAGCCGGAATCAAAAACCCGTGAAACTCCCGGCAAACTGTAGTATTTGCTGCCTTTTCATTACCAAGTTGTTGCAAATTGCGGCAAACTTTAACGTTTTTTTGCCCCATAGTTGCCCCATGATGGTACCTGCCAACTTTATATTATTCATGCTTCTGCGTTTTTTCCGCCTCTTCTTTCTCTAAAACAGTTTCTTGCTGAATAGGGTTAAGGAACCACTATTTTCTGCACTGATTTTTATTACTGTTCCACCAGTTGCCCTAGAGTGTGTTTGAAAATTCATTTCTGCAATCTGCACACCTTCAGGGCTTACTAAGTGCCAATATATCGCATGTACATTTTTTAAAAACTTTCCAGCTTTAGGTCCTCTTTGGGCTGCCTCTGTAGCCGCTTTTTGTATCTCTCCGCATCTTTCATATAGATCATACGGTGGCTATCTCAATGACGGAACCAAAATTAGCCTGAATTATTCTGCTAACTGCATATACATGTTATTATATGCTTGTTTGACAATTTCCTTTTTCGCATCTTCATTAGAGGAAGAAGCCAGTTCCTCCATTAAGCAATCCGAATACATCTTTGAAATCGTGTTGTCGAGTTCAGAATAATAGCGGACTCGATTAATTCTGGATTCTATCTCTTCGTACAAACCTTGCGTGGATTGATTACGCAGAGACTGTTGTGCAGCTACCACATTTGTCAGAATACCGTTTGCTAGGAGAAATTATTCCATTCCCATATTTAATGTCCGAGTCTTCTGTTGCAAATCCTGCGCCAGTCATAACTTCGTCACTGAACATGAAATCCAGCAGATCAAAAGCCTGATCCGGATTTTCCGTATTCCGATTGATTGCAGCATAGAGAGTCATATAAGCTGTTACACCATTCTGATCATTGGGGACAGCAATAATTGTCTTAGCTTCTTCAGACGCACGAGACACCTGTTCCCAAAAGACATTTTTAACTGACTAATTATAAAAAAACTGAAACCCTTGAAAATACAGTAAAATCAAGGGTTTCAGAAAATAGTTCAGTGCCGCTGGCCGGACTCGAACCGGCATGGTTTCCCGCTTGATTTTGAGTCAAGTGCGTCTGCCAATTCCGCCACAGCGGCCGATATAAAATTTGTAGTTCTTCACGAACCGCTATTAATCATAGCATACTTCCTGCGTCAGCGCAAGTTATTTTTACACAATGTTGCGATTGAGATTGAAAGTTTTACACAATGTTAAGATTGAAAGCAACACTTCAGCCAACTGAACGGTTACGACGAAAGCGTGCTACTGCGTACTGCTGTGTTCAACAGCCAGAAAGCCGGAAGCAGCACGGGAAAGCATAACTTTCCCCTGCCGGCTTCCGGCCTTCCTGCACATGATTCACACTGTCAACTTCACTCGCCGCCAAACATCTTCCGGTATTCCGGTGTTCCGTCCAGCGTCGCGAAGTAATCTTTCGGAGTCTCCGCACGGCGGATCATCTCAAAACTTCCGTCTTCTTTCAGCAGCACCTCTGCAGAACGGAGTTTTCCATTGTAATTGTATCCCATGGAAAATCCATGTGCTCCGGTGTCATGGATAAACAGAAGATCTCCCAGGTCGATCTTCGGAAGCATCCGGTCGATGGCAAATTTATCATTGTTCTCACACAAGGAACCTGTCACATCGTATTTGTGGTCGCACGGCTGATCTTCCTTGCCCATTACAGTGATGTGATGGTATGCGCCGTACATCGCCGGACGCATCAGGTTGACCGCACATGCGTCGCAGCCGATGTATTCCTTGTAAATGTGTTTTTCATGGATCGCACGGGTCACCAGTCCGCCGTATGGTCCCATCATAAAACGTCCCATCTCTGTATAGATCGCCACATCTCCCATGCCGGCCGGCACCAGGATCTCGTCGTATACCTTGTGTACCCCTTCTCCGATCGCGCGGATATCGTTCGGCTCCTGATCCGGACGGTACGGGATGCCCACTCCGCCGGAAAGGTTGATAAACGTGTCTCTTTCTCCAGCTTCACTGCCAGTTCAAAGAGCACCTTGGCCAGCGCCGGGTAATATTCGTTGCTGACGGTATTGCTCGCCAGGAACGCATGGATTCCGAAACGTTTCGCGCCTTTTTCTTTCAGGATACGGAACGCGTCAAACAGCTGCTCGGTGGTCATGCCATATTTGGCGTCTCCCGGGTTGTCCATAATATCATTGCTGATGGAAAACAG
>CABUPZ010000032.1 GCA_902493585.1 uncultured Fusicatenibacter sp.
ATGCGTTTGCCCTCCGGGGCACGAGGGTTCGAATCCCTCCGTCTCCGTCACTTACAGAACATCCGGCGGTCTGACGACTGCCGGATCATTCTTTATCTGAGAATCTATTCTAAAGGAGCCTGCAATACTATGAACGAATACTTTTCCAGTCCCATTTGATTTTTCTTCGGAACTTTGTTTGCCGGCGGACCACACCATGTGGCTGTCCGTATACGCAGACAGGGTTTCTTTCCGACGAAAAATTTAAGAATGGAAAGGAACATGTATCATGGAAGTATCCTGCAGAAAAAATCTCTTTCTCCTGTACGGAATTTCTTTTTTTCAGGGCATGGTGTTTTACGCCCCCATCGCCACTTTGTACCGCCAAAATTCGGGACTTGATATTTTCCAGATTTCTCTGATCGAGAGCATTTCTCTCGTCTTATGCGTGATTCTGGAATTTCCCTGGGGAATTCTTGCTGACAGAATCGGCTACCGAAAGACGATGATCTTTTGCACCGCCGTCTTTTTCCTGTCAAAAATTATTTTCTGGCAAGCCGATGATTTCACCGGATTTCTGGTGGAACGGATTTTTCTGAGCGTTGCCGTCTCCGGATTGTCCGGCGTAGACACGAGTTTTCTGTACCTCTCAGTTCCTGACGGACAATTTCAGAAAGCCTGTGGAATTTATGAAAGTATGGGAACGGCAGGTCTGTTGTTCTCATCTCTCGTTTTTACTTTATTTCTGAAGGACAATTATCGCGGAGCCGGTTTTTTCACTGTGCTTACCTATGGCGCTGCCTTTGTGCTGTCCCTCTTTCTTTCCCGGCTGCCCGGCAATCCATCTGTTCGGCCGGAAAGACGCAGAGACAAACCGGTATTCTTCCGACAATCGTTTGATCTCCTGAAAAACTTTTTTGCCAGCCGCAGACTGCTCCTCTTTCTTGCAGGAACGGCTCTGCTGTCGGAAACACGGCAAAACATCACGGTGTTTTTCAATCAGCTTCAATACATTCGCTGCGGACTCTCCGAGTCTGCCATCGGAATTCTTTTCCTTTTGACTTCCGTCGCAGGGCTTGTCGGAGCCGCTTCGTCTGCGGTCACCCGAAAAATCGGTGAATTCGCTTTGTCGTCTGCCTGCTTTCTCTTTCCGGCTTTCTTTTGCCTCCTGCTGAGCTGGACGGAAAACCCGTTCCTTTCAGCAATCTGTATCATCGGCATACAGCTTGCCGTTTCTCTTTTCTATCCGCTGCAAAGCCGGTTTCAAAACGAAGAGGTCCACGTTTCCAACCGTGCCTCTGCTCTGAGTCTTCAGGCGGTATTTCTTGAATGTACCGGCGCCGTTGTCAGTCCGGTATACGGCTGTCTGGCAGATATCAGCCTTCCGATGAGTTTTCTTGCCGCCTCCGCAGCCTGTCTGGCTGGATATCTGTTGTTTCTCTTCTGGTATAAAAAGCGCAGCGCAGAATCGTAATTCCCGCGCTGCCCATCACAGACAATACACCCGCGTAATCATCGTTTTACGCGGGTGTATCCAATCTTTTTCATGAACCAAACACCGATGCCCCGAAAATCTCTCTCAGCTTCTCCACAGATACTTTCGGCGTCCGGTCTTCCTGCAGCAGACCGTTCACTTCCTGCATCACGTCCGTAAGCTGGGTATAACAGAATCCGGTGAATGTTCCGCTTCGGATCAGAAACTCTGTGATCGGCTGCAGGCGCCGGATAAATTCCTCCTCATTTCTTACCTTCCGGTAATAGCCCCAGCCTTCTTCCTCTTCCTTTTCAAAAGCAATTCCGCCGTACTCCGTCAGGATCACAGGCTGACCCTGATATTCGTTATCTGCCGCGAACAGCTGACGGCTCTCCGAATATCCGCTGCAGATTTCTTCCATATCATCATATTTTTGAATGGTCTCCGGGAACAGCGCATAATCATGGATCGCACAAATATCCGTTTCACTTACCTGCTCCCAGCCATCATTGGAGCTGACCAGGCGCACCGGATCCAGGGACCGGACCAGATAGGTAAGCATCCGGCAGTAATCCTGCTGCTGTGCATTGTCGAGAACTTCACGGACCCCCCAGCTTTCATTGACCGGAACCCAGGTCACAATACAAGGATGGTTGTAATCGCGCTCCACAAAACGCACCAGCTCTCTCGCCGATGCCTCCACCGCATTGTCATTGAACTGATAAGCGCTCGGCAGCTCACCCCAGACGATCAGCCCAAGCCGGTCCGCCCAGTAATAATATCTCGGGTCTTCAATCTTCTGATGCTTTCTCGCACCGTTGAAGCCCATCTCTTTCGTCAAAAGGATATCTTTTTTGATCGCCTCATCGCTCGGCGGCGTCAGGATGGACTCCGGCCAGTATCCCTGATCCAGGATCAGACGCTGATAAAAAACATTTCCGTTCAAAAGGATTCGGCCGTTGACATATTCGATACTTCTCATACCAAAGTATGTCTCCACCTCATCCTCACAGACTTCCGCTCCGGAAGCATCTCCGGAAAATACTTTCACACGGACATCGATCAGATTCGGTTCCTCCGGCGTCCATAAAAGTTCATTTCGACGGACATCATAATCCGGAAGCGTCACCACCGCCTTGCCATAACCGTGACGGCACAACAGTCTCTGGCTGCCAAGGAAAACGCTGTCCTTCTGTGTCCTGGCAGTCAGTTCCACCATCGTATCCTCCGTATCGGAGACAAACACTTCACAGCGTACGCTCAGACTGCTGACATCCGGCGTATACTTCACACGTTTCAGATGAACCTTTCCCACATATTCCAGCCAGACACTCTGCCAGATCCCGGTACACGGGGTATACCAGCATCCGAACTTTTCTCCGGTCCAGGACTGCTTTCCCCGCGGCTTGTCAGAATTGGTATCATCCGTAGCCTGTACTTTGATCTCATTTTCGCCGCTGGTCACAAACGGCGTGATATCCCTCTCAAAAGCGGAATATCCTCCCACATGTTCTCCGACGTACTGCCCGTTGACCCAGACTTTCGCTTCCGAATCCACCGCGCCGAACTTCAGAAGCAGCCGCTTCCCTGCCAGTTTTTCTTCCTTCAGCTCTACGGTTCTGCGGTACCATACGGTCTTGCAGTCTTTCGTTTCTCCTATCCCGCTCAGGCTGGACTGATAACAGAACGGCACCTGGATCTGCCGGTCAAAAACCGGTTCTTCGAAAGAAAACTCCCAGGTTCCGTTTAATGTCTCCCACTCATTTCTCACGAAGTCCGGACGGGGAAATTCCGGACGGGGGATTGTCTGCTCCATAAATACCTTCTCCTTTCTGCACCCTTCATTTTCTTCGCATATCCGGACATGCTACGGAATCATATTTCCCGCCGCCTGATACAGCCCATACCATTCCTGCCGTGTCAGCGGAAGCTCCGATCCTCTCGCGGCTTCCCGCACTCTGGACGGCTTCGTTGTTCCCAGAATCACCTGCATATCCGCCGGATGTCTGGTCAGCCATGCAACGGCGATCGCTGTGTTTGTCACACCGTACTTTTCCGCAAGTTCCTCTATTCTTTCATTCAGTTTCCCGTACCTCTCCCGGTCATTGAGGAATACGCCCTCAAACATTCCTTTCTGGAACGGCGACCACGCCTGAAGCGTGATTCCCTTCAGCCGACTGTACTCCATAATACTTCCCTCACGGCAGACTCCCTGTGGAATTGCCATATTGACCGCCATGCCGCTGTCGATCGCCGGCGTATGGACAATGCTCATCTGCAGCTGATCGACGATCAGTTTCTGGCGCACGGTACTCTGCAGCAATTCCATCTGCATCGGATTCTGATTGGAAACGCCAAAGTAGCGCACCTTTCCGGACTGTTCCAGACGGTCGAATGCCTCCGCGACCTCTTCCGGCTCCATCAGCGCATCCGGCCGGTGCAGAAGCAGAACATCCAGATACTCTGTGTTCAGCCTTTTCAATATTCCATCCACCGATTCCAGAATGTAATCCCTGGAAAAATCATAAAACCCCTGGCGAATCCCACACTTGCTCTGCAGAAAGATCTGTCTGCGCAGTTCCGGCTTCTTTTTCAGAAGTTTTCCAAACGCAGCCTCACAGGCACCGCCTCCGTAAATGTCCGCATGGTCAAAAAAATTGACGCCTTCGCTCAGATAGGTCTCAGTCAGTTCCTCCAGCTCCTTTTCCGAAAGATCTCCGATTCTCATACACCCCATCACAAGATTGGAGACTTCCAGATCTGTATGTTTTATCCTGATTTTCTTCATAATGTCCCCCTTAACATATCATTCCACAAAATGAATCCTGCTCTCATCGTACCGATCCTGCTGCGGCCGGCTCTCCGCCGGATAACCAAGGGCAAACATAGAGAATGCCTCCACATCCTCCGGCAGTTCCAGCACCTGATGAACCGCATCCATACGCTTCCTGTCCGGAGCAATCCCAAACCATACGCCGCCAAGTCCCAGCGCATCCGTTTCCAGCCAGATATTCTCCTGAGCGATCGACAGATCAATCTGCGCATATTCCGGCGCGATCAGTCCATGCTTCCGGTACACCGGGACGATCACAACCGGAGCGCCCGCCGCGCAGCCGGAATAGGGGCTGACCCCGGAGAGTTCTCTGATCTTCTCCCTGTCCGTCACCACATAAAACTCCCAGGGCTGCTGGTTGCAGGCACTGGGAGCCTGCATACCGGCCTTCAGGATCTGAAGGATCTTTTCCCTCTCAACCATTTTGTCTTCATACTTTCTTACGCTGATTCTGTGAAAAATACTGTCCATGTTCAACTCCTCCTGTTCTGTCTTCTTCTCCTGCCTTTTCTTCTCTTCCCTCTTCTTTTCTTTCTTTTTCCATCCGTTCCTGCCGATCCGCGCTTTCCTCACTCACGCGTCACGAGAATCCCTGCTGCGATTCCTGCCGCTCCCCCGACGCACTTTGCCGCCAGCAAAGCGCCAAGCAGCTGCGGAGCGGCGCTCACCGTAAATCCAAGATGGGCGGACAACATGCTGGCAGCGCAGACCATACACGCCACATTGACCAGCTTTCCCCTCTGATCCATATCCTTCAGCATGGTGATCGCAGGAACCACGCTGACAAAGCTGACAAACAGTCCCGCAATACTGGCACTATTCATTCCAAGTCTGCCGCCCACACGTTCCAGCGGCTTTTTCAGCATTCTCTGCAGAAGTTCCGTCATAGGAAGGCTGCCCAGCATCACGATCCCAATGGAGGAAACCGTTGCCATAGCGTCCTCAATGGGCGTCATGGCAAGCGGCGGTTTTTTCCCCAGCATATAAGACACTGCCCCAACCGCCAGTCCGAGAATGGTCAGGATACGGATACCGGACGCAAAATACTGGAACCCCCGCACCATTTTTTTTGGAAACATCCGAAGCCCGACAAGGATCAGTATCGCCAGCAAAAAGACCGGAAGGCTCTGCCACAGGACCTGGAGCGGACCAAGCCCCGACAGAAGACCGCCCACAAACAGCGCCGCCGGCATCACAATGATCCCTGTCATAATCCCACGGGCGAACACTTCATGATCCTTCTCATGGATCAGTCCCATACCCATCGGTATCGTAAAGACAAGGGTACATCCAAACGTGGAAGCCACAACAATTCCAGCATAGCCGCCAACCAACGCATTGTCCGCGAGCCCTTCCGCAAGCTGAAATCCTCCCATATCGATTGCCAGAAAACCTCCGAAAATCCCCGGATCCAGTCCCACAGCGCGGCAGACCGGAGCAACCACAGCCTGCAGGATCTCGGCCAAAACCGGCGCCAGACAGAT
The DNA here is from genome assembly GCA_902493585.1 of uncultured Fusicatenibacter sp. Classification (GTDB taxonomy): domain Bacteria; phylum Bacillota; class Clostridia; order Lachnospirales; family Lachnospiraceae; genus Fusicatenibacter. The sequence goes on from CABUPZ010000032.1 coordinate 5,771, forward strand.
GATTCCGACCATGGAAACCGCCGTAGGACCAAGGAGGAGAAACCCTTCCTCCATCTTTCTCCCATATCCTTTCCGGTTCCCGAAGATCCAGTCGACAGCGCCAATGACCACGCCCACAGCCATGATCCCCATAATGACCTGGTTAATCATGAGCCGCTTCCTCCGGAATCCTGCAGACATCCACCCAGCCCAGCGCTTTCGCCGCCAGTTCCACCGTCGCGCTGGACAGGTCCAGCTCTTTCACACGATCCTGTGCGTCCCACCGCTCCAGCCATTTTTTTACTTTTTCAATCGCCATCTTCTCTTCCCCGCTTGTCGTTTTCTTCTGTAACCGGAGCACATTCCAGCCTCCGGCTGCTGCTCAATATTATAGCACAACACCGGTGTTTACGCACCCTCTGGATTTTTTTTGATTTCGCAGGCTGCCACAATGGATCCTCCCACCGTCAAAATACCAAAAACAACACTCTTCCAGTCCGGAATCGTATGGAGAAAGACCGCTCCAAAAATAAGCGCCCACGCGGAATAGGTGATATCCAGCGGCATTGCCTTGGATGCTCCAAGCAGATGGATCGCCTTATAATAACAGAGATAAGAAGCCGTTCCGAAAAATGCCGCCGCTAAAATGACCAACATCGAAGTGGAAACAGCCGCCGAAGCCGCAAACTTCCAGCCGTTCAGCAGAGGCAGAAGCACCACACCGTAAAAGATTGCCGAAGTCCCCTGCCGGATCGTCAGCGCATGTTCGTTGGTCACTTCCGGATCCCGCATCCCATAAGCGCAGATGACCGCCTCCAGGGACCAGCCAAGCACACAGACCGCCGCACAGACAAAGCCCAACACGTAATTTTCCCCTGCTTCTCCCGGCGTATAGCCAAGTCCGATCACTCCAAGCAGGCTCACCGCCAGACCGGCAATCTGATATCCCTGCATTTTTTCTTTCAGAAAAATGCTGGAAAACAGTGCGCCGAACGCCGGAAAAATAGAAGACACAATAGAGGTATACCCCGCACCCATATAATGGATCGCCGCCACATAACCGGACATTCCCACGGGACCGCCAAGCAGCGCCCCAAGCACAATGAACTTTCCGCTTCGGGTCTGCAGCGCCCGCTTCACTCCCTGAAACTGTTTCCTGATTCCTGTATACAAAAGCATCCACAGCGCCGAACAAAAATCATGCAAAAAGGTACTGACAAACGGCGCCAGAAAGACTGCTTCCTCTGTAGAGATAAATGGAGCCATCGTCAGTGCAATTCCCAGAATCACCGTATCCGCTGCCCAAAATACACCTGCCATCAAGCCTGTAATCATATGTAATCCCTCTCTTCTCTTTTCCGGTAGGAAAAATTTTTTGTCTTACCTACAGACTATAGCACATCGGTATCCTCTGTGCAACTATTTTTGTTCATTTTATGAACAAGTTTCGTTTATTTTTAATACCCTCTTTCTTTTTCCCTGCGGCACATTTGAAAATTGTTTTCTGCAAACGTTGAAACACATCTGAGAAAAAGCCGCTTTCAAACATATTCCGGTATCAAAAAGGGCATCCTGAAAACACATGCTTTCAGAATGCCCGGTAAAATTTTATCCCTGATATTTCTCCGCCTGTTCACGTATCAGATCCAGATCATCAAAATAGTTGATCTTCATCGCGTCTCTGACCTCCTGCAGCGTCTGCTCCGCCACCTCTCTGGCCTGTCTGCTTCCCTCTTTGAGTACGTCATATACATACGGAATATCCTTCTGGAACTCTTTTCTTCTGTTTCGGATTGGCTCCAGCGTCTCCTGCAGCACTTCGTTCAGGAAACGTTTCACCTTCACATCGCCAAGACCGCCTCTGCGGTAATGATCCTTCAGTTCATCCAGATTTGCGTATTCCGGAAGGTAACGTTCAAAATGCTCCGGACAGCTGAATGCGTCCAGATAAGTGAACACGGTATTTCCCTCGATCTTTCCCGGATCCTGCACGCGGATATGATCCGGATCCGTGTACATGCCCATAACCTTCTTTTTGATATCCTCCGGTTCCTCGGACAGATAAATACAGTTTCCAAGAGACTTACTCATCTTCGCCTTTCCGTCGATGCCCGGAAGACGCAGACACGCCTCCTGCTCCGGCAGAAGAATCTTCGGATCTACCAGCGTCTCACCGTATACGGAATTAAATTTATGCACAATCTCTTTCGTCTGCTCGATCATCGGCATCTGATCCTCGCCCACCGGAACCGTGGTCGCTTTGAACGCCGTGATATCCGCCGCCTGGCTGATCGGATAACAGAAGAATCCCACGGGAATGCTGGCCTCAAAATTTCTCATCTGAATCTCTGCCTTTACCGTTGGGTTTCTCTGAAGGCGGGATACCGTCACCAGGTTCATATAATAAAAGGACAGTTCACAAAGCTGCGGGATCTGAGACTGGATCAGCAGTGTGGATTTGGCAGGATCCAGACCACATGCCAGATAATCCAGCGCAACCTCAATAACATTCTGGCGCACTTTTTCCGGATTGTCCGCATTGTCCGTCAGCGCCTGCGCATCCGCGATCATAATAAATATTTTTTTGTATTCCCCTGAATTCTGAAGCTCCACTCTCCGTCTCAAAGACCCTACATAATGTCCTACATGAAGTTTTCCTGTCGGTCTGTCACCGGTCAGAATAATCTTTCCCATCTTTTTTCCTCCTGATCTTTTCATTTTCTCCGCTTCTTTCGGCGCAAAACACCTGTCACCAGAGCGTGTTTGAAAGTTGCTTTCTGCAAGATGTGCATGCAGGCATGACCGTTTGCCTCCCTATCCGCAAAAATAAAAAAACTCCCGTCCCCAAAGGAACAGAAGCCAAAATTCTGATTGCCACCTGTGTGGAATTTCACATACCTGCATATGCTCTCATCATAACGGTTAGAGTTTCCGTCAGCGCCTACTGTAAGGTTCGGGCTGCCCTCGTAAGTCCATTCACACAGATCCGAAATACTGCCTTTCCACCTCCGACAGCTCTCTGTCATTTCTTCCGTCTGCGCTACTACTCTTACTCATCGGTTTTTCTATCGGTTATGTCCCGTATTATACACCGCACAGCCGCCAAAAGTCAAGGAAAAACACTGCCGAAAGCAAACATCACAGCATTCCTTTTCGGAACGCTTCGGCGACTTCTGCGAGGGACTCCATTTTGGCGAACAGCAAATCGTCCACGCAGGAAGAATCCGTCAGCAGATCCGGAATCATGATGACTTTCATTCCCGCCGCATATCCGGACCGGATGCCGTTGTAGGAATCTTCCAGAGCCAGTGCATGCTCCGGCAGGACGCCCAGTTTTTCACAGGCTTTCTGATAAATATCCGGAGCCGGTTTGGAGTGCTGCACCATGTTGCCTGTCACGATTTCCTGAAAGTAGCTGTATACCTTCGTCTCCTTCAGGAGTTCTACGGTATTCTCATAACTGGAGGATGTTGCGACTGCCAGCTTCATCTGTTTCTCTTTCAATACTTCCAGCAGTTCATACAGTCCTTTTTTGACCGGTGTCCCGTTCTCCCGGGTGTCCCGCGCAACCTCTGCCCGGTAATTTTCCCGGAATTCCAGATAGGGGAAGTCTTCGCCGTAGGCGCTTTTAAAATACCGCTCCCTCTCTGTATTGTTCAGACCGAGGGTGTGGTAAATATCTTTGCCCATTTTGCCAAATCCCATCTTCACACCCACGACATCCCAGCTCCGCTGGATCATTCGTTCGCTGTCAAACATCAGCCCGTCCATGTCAAAAACAACTGCCTGAAACATAATTACTCCCTTTCTTTTTCATCGTTGATCTTCAGGAACACATAAGTCTCCGGGGTGGAATGTTCTTCACTGAACCGGTACCCTAAATGGTCAAATCCTCTCAGGTCCTCCGGTTCCTGTGCTCCCGTCTGCGCCATATAGCGCACCATCTCTCCCCGTGCCATTTTGGCAGGAGTGGCTTTCTGGCGTACCTTCCCGTCTGCCAGCTCTCCAAACACACAGGTCACATACCGGTCTTCCGGCTGCAGATATTTTTCCACACATCTGGAATATTCTTTCGAAGCGAGATTCAGGATCACCCCGTCTTCTTCTCTCACCGCACGGTACAGCCGGTCTCCCCAGAATGCATAGAGATCCTTCGTTCCCGCAACCGCCGCCTTCGCCTGCATTTCCAGACGGTAAGGCACGATGCCGTCCAGCGGCTTCAGCGCACCGTAAAATCCGGAGAGAATATACAGATGTTCCTGAATATATGCAATCTCCCTGTCCTCGAACACTGCGGGAGCCATATACTGGTACTGGATTCCTTCATAGGCCAGGATGGCAGGCGTCAGATTTTTTTCAAGCTCCATCTTCTGAAATCTCTCATAATTCTGACGGGCAATGGCGTCGTTACATTTCCATAGCTCCTTTGCCTCATCATAAGTCAGCGCCCTGATCCATTCCGCCAATTCCGATGCTTCCGCAAGGAACTGCGGCAGTTCCCTGTAAGGGTAAAGTTCCGGCTCAACGTTCATTTTCTTTGCCGGTGAGATAATCACTTTCATAACTGATCCTTTCACGATTGCGAGACACTGTACAGTTTATTTTTCAATATCCAGGACAAACACCACCGCCGCCCCTTCTCCGTAGGACTGTTTTTTCAGAAACCGGAATCCACATTTCTCCGTGTAAAATCTGTGATTCCTCGTGGAGTAATCCGGGGTTTCCACATACCACCTTCTTGCCTCCGGAAATTTCTGCCGGATGGCTTTCCAGGCGTCGGTTCCGATTCCATGGCTTTTTCTGTCCGGATCGATAAAAAGAAGTTCCAGCGTACAGGCATCCTCTTTCGTCGAAACCGCAAACGCTCCGACGATTTCTCCTCTCCACAGGATCTTTTCTGTGGTACAATTTTCCTTTTCTTTCAGTCTTCTCAGCAGGGAGCCGTCCGCATAACCGGAAGGTCCGTCCTCTTCCAGGGACGTGTGCATCCGGGTATCATCGTCAAACGCGCGTTTCATGATATCTGCCAGTACGTTTTCATCCGCTTCCGTTATCTCCTTCAACCGTACCTCCTGAGATACTGGGGTTTTCATTCTTTCTTGTCTACACATACCTGTCCACCGTCACAAAGAGACGTCCCTTTCTCGTCTCACTCTTTACGCCCCGGTAAACAAACCGCCCCATATGGCGCACAGAGACGATTGCTCCTTCCCCCGGAACTTCCGACGCAGACATCACAAGCCGGCCGTTGACGAACACCTGGCCGGCCTCCAGGCAGGGCGCCATCTTGCTCCGGGAGGTCTTGAACGCCAACGCAAGCAGCGCGTCCAGTCTCACCGACGCAACACTTCCCTCGATCGTCTCAAACTCCGGCTGCAGCACTTCCGCCGGAACTTCTCCGATTTCCGCGTATACCCTTGTGTGCCGCACCTGTCCCAGATTCTCACAGATATAATCCGCCAGATCCGTCATGCAGAACAGCCAGGCTCTCGTTCCGTCCGTGACGATGTCTCCGGTCTTATGGCGTTCGATCCCAAGATTCATCAGCGCACCCAGATAGTCCCGGTGGCTGAGCTTGTCGGCAAACTTTTCGTTCAGCGGAAGGATATACACACAGGAAACCGGGAGCATGGATTCATCCCCCTCTTCCAGATAAGAAGGCAGGAACATTCCCACTTTCCGCTCCGCCATGGGATATCCGCCCGCCAGCACATAACGTACCTCTTTCTGTTTCCGCATGGTACGGTAGAAAATGTCCTGTTCATTCAGATTGAGAAATTCCGTATGGGTCGGAATCTCCCGCATCCTGCATTTCTCCGCAAGCTCCTCCACACGCTTTTCCAGCCACTGCTCCTCATTCATCCCGTTCTTCCTCTCATTCCTGACGTTTTCGGTAACCGTTTTCGGGCGTGCCAGAAACAGCACTCTGTTTGCAGACACGCCCGGATGTTTCTTCTTATTACAGGATCATCGAAAGGGAAATTCTGTTCTTTTTCAGATCCACACCGATGACCTTCACCTCTACGATGTCACCCACATGAATGACATCCAGCGGATGTTTGATAAATTTCTTGTTGGTGATCTGAGAGATATGAACCAGTCCGTCCTGATGAACTCCGATGTCCACGAACGCACCGAAATCAATGACGTTGCGGACGGTGCCTTTCAGCACCATTCCCTCTTTCAGATCTTTCATTTCCAGCACATCGGTACGAAGGATCGGTTTCGGCATCTCATCACGGGGATCACGGCCCGGTTTTTTCAGTTCTTTTTCGATATCTCTCAGCGTGATCTCTCCGATTCCCAGCTCCGCCGCCATCTTCTTATAATCCCGGATGAAAATAACCGCTGTTCCGTCCAGGATCTGTTCCGGTTTCATTCCCATCTTCTCCAGCAGCTTTCTCGCCGCCTCATAGCTTTCCGGATGAACGCTGGTTGCATCCAGAGGATCTTTTCCTCCGGTGATCCGCAGGAATCCGGCACACTGTTCGAACGCCTTCGGACCCAGCTTGGAAACCTTCATCAGTTCTTTTCTGCTCTGGAACCGTCCGTTTTCCTCCCGGTAAGCGACGATGTTTTTCGCGATCGCCTTTGAGATTCCGGAGATATATTCCAGCAGAGACGCGGAAGCCGTATTCAGATCCACGCCGACTTTGTTGACCGAATCCTCCACGACGCCTGTCAGCGCCTCGCCCAGCTTCTTCTGGTTCATATCATGCTGATACTGTCCGACACCGATGGATTTCGGATCGATCTTCACCAGTTCCGCCAGCGGATCCTGCACCCTTCTTGCAATGGACGCCGCGCTTCTCTGTCCCACGTCAAAATTCGGAAATTCTTCCGTCGCCAGCTTGCTGGCAGAATAGACAGAAGCTCCCGCTTCATTGGTGATCACATAAGAAACCTTCTCCGGAATTTCTTTCAGGATCTCCACGATGATCTGTTCCGATTCCCGGCATGCGGTTCCGTTGCCCACAGAAATCAGCGTTACTCCGTAGGTATGGATCAGTTCTTTGACTTTGTCCTTTGCCGCCTGGATCTTTCTCTCATTGGTGGGAGCGGTCGGATAAACGACAGCGGTATCCAGCACCTTTCCGGTCTCATCCACAACCGCCAGCTTGCATCCGGTACGGAACGCCGGATCCCATCCAAGTACCACCTGGCCGGCGATCGGCGGCTGCAGAAGCAGCTGTTCCAGATTTTTTCCAAAGACACGGATCGACGAATCCTCCGCCTTTTCCGTCAGCTCGCTTCGCACCTCACGCTCGATGGCAGGCGCGATCAGACGGCTATAGGCATCAGCGATCGTTGCTCTGAGCACTGGTGTGGTATACGGATTTTCCGTTTTGATGATCTGCTTTTCCAGATACCGAAGGATCTCCTCCACCGGCGCTTCGATCTTCACAGTCAGGAATTTCTCTTTTTCCCCACGGTTCAGAGCCAGGACACGATGGGACGCGATCTGAGAGACAGGCTCAGACGCGTCATAATATTTCTCGTAGACCGAGGAGACGTTTTCATCCCGCGCAGAGGATACGATCTGGCTTTTCTTCATCGTCCGCTTCCGGATCTCCATCCGGTAATCGGCTTCATCGGAAATCCTTTCCGCCAGGATATCACAGGCTCCTGCCAGCGCTTCCTGTACCGTGGCAACCTCTTTTTCTTCGGAAAGATATGGTTCTGCCAGTTTTTCCAGCGGCTCTTTGGCATCCTGTGCCAGGATTGCCTTCGCCAGAGGTTCCAGTCCCTTCTCTTTCGCAATGGTCGCACGGGTACGCCGTTTCGGACGGTACGGACGATAAAGGTCCTCAACAACCACAAGGGTCTGCGCAGCCTGAATCGACGCTTTCAGTTCCTCCGTCAGCTTGCCCTGATCTTCAATACTGGAAAGCACCTGTTTCTTCCGGTCTTCCAGATTACGCAGGTACGTCAGACGTTCCCACAGCGCACGCAGCACTTCGTCGTTGAGCGATCCCGTCATCTCCTTCCGGTAACGGGCAATAAACGGAATGGTATTGCCCTCATCGATCAGTTTTACGGCAGCATCCACCTGTTCTTCACGAACGTTCAGCTCTTCTGCCAGTACCTTATTTATGTTCATGTATTGATTCCTCCTTGGTAACGATTCGGCCAGGTCTGCGCATTTACTGCGCAGACCGTATGAAAACATAGTGCCTGCAGGCATCCGCCCCATCGCGAAGTGATTTTCCATGGGCGGATGCAGTAACCGTTCAGCTGGCTGAACGGTTACCCTCCTTGGTTTTTGCCTGTTAATACCTTATCAAGAGCACTTGCTTTTGTCAACTGTGCATGATAAAATCATCTTAAAATCGCGAACCAATGAGAAGGGAGACTTTTATGAATCCATATCAGCAAAACCCACAGGATCCGTATCAACAGGATCCGTATCAGCAGAATCCCTATCCACAGGATCCTTACGGACAGAATCCGCAGGATCCCTATCAGCAGAACCCTTATCAGCAGCCGCAAAGATACAAAGAACCCGGCTCCTCCGGAATGGCGGTGGCCTCTGTGATCCTCGGTGTCTGTTCCTTTATCTTTGTGATCAGCGGGCTTTCTCCCCTTCTCGGGGCACTCGGCATCCTTCTCGCACTGCTCAGCCGCGGTTCCGGAAAAATGAGCGTTACCGGAAGAGCCGGATTGATCGCCTCCTCCTGCGGCCTTGTGATCGGCACAGGAATCCTGGTCTTCCTGATCGTATTTTTGCTCCAGAATACTACGATCGACCAGCAGTATGATCAAATGGAACGGTATTACAGGGAATACAGCGACGATTACGATGACCATTCCGAATACTATGACGATTACAATGATTTCCTGGACGAATTTGGTGATGACTACGACGATTATTATTCTCCTGGGGACGGCTGGTACCGTACCCCGGACACTTCACCGGATAACGGAAGCATCATCTGATCCGGCAGATTGCCGGCAACGAGTAACTGTTCAGCTGGCTGAACGGTTGCGACAATGACAACATCAAAGGAGAATTTACCATGTATGAAAAAAAGAAACGTTCTGCCGAACTGAAACAGCTGGCGCGCGAAGCTCTGGTTGGCCGTTATGGCGTAATGGCAGGCGCCACTGCACTGATGACCGCATTGAATTTTCTTGCGATCCTGATCCCTGCGTGGATTTTCCCAGGAACTTCTGCTTTCAGCCAGATCTGCCAGTTTGCGGTCGGCATTGTGATCTCTCTCCTGATCAGCCTGTTTGGCTCGGGCATGGCACGCCTTGCGCTGGACGTCACCTATGGACAGAAACCTCCGTTTGGAAACATGCTCTATCCTTTTTTCCATCACCCGGACCGGTTTCTGATCATGTCACTGGTACTGGTTGCGATCCAGTCGGTGCTGCAGATTCCCGTTTATGTCCTTGACAATCTTTATTCCCGTACCTTCCTGTCACACAACTACGGACTGGAAGAGACATTTGGATACTTATATTTTTCCTTGCTGTGTTCTTTCATCTCCACGCTGATCTACACCATCATTGCGCTGCGCTTTGCCATGGCGTCCTATCTGCTGCTGGAATATGAGGATCTCAGCGGAATCCAGGCGCTGAAAGAAAGCGCAAGGATGATGAAAGGACACAAAGGACGTTATTTCTATGTCTCCATCAGCTTCTTCGGCATGATGCTGCTCGGCTGCCTGACCTGTGGCATCGGCATGCTCTGGATCACGCCTTATATGGAAACTACATTTGCTTACTTTTACCGCAATCTGAAAAACGAAGCCTGAATTTTCAGGTTGTTTTCTGTTCAATGTCAAGTGGCATCCAATTTCAATCCTTCATCGAAACCGTAGAGGATTGAAATTGGATGCCATTGGCAAGCGATTTGGTGTAGTTATTTACGAAACGCTGTACTAGTCACGTTCAATCTTCTGGCTGCCTGTAGACCAGACATGCGGTTTTTTTGCTGCTGCCGGTGTATTCTGAGCCATCACGCCCACCAGCTTGTGGGGAACATACGCTTCCTCCAGATAAGTGAGTTCCTCCGATGTCAGAACAAGATCCACTGCCCTGGCTGCTCCCTCGATATGATGCAGTTTGGTGGCTCCTGTCACCGGGGCAGTAACCTTTGTCAGAAGCCATGCCAGGGAGATTTCCGTCATGGACACACCTTTCTTTTCGGCAAGCTCTGCCACACGATTGATGATCACCTGATCCTGTTTCGCTGTGGCGTCATACTTGAATTTTGCATAGCTGTCTTCTTCCAGCCGTTTGGAAGTTTCGCCGGGATGTTTGGAAAGCCTGCCTCCGGCAAGGGCGCTGTAAGGCGTCATGGCAATGTTGTCCTCGGCACAGAGTCTTGCCATCTCCCGCTCTTCCTCACGGAAGATCAGGTTATAATGCCCCTGGACAGAGACAAATTTCGCAAATCCTTCTTTTTCCGCCAGAGCATTCGCCTTTGCCAGCTGATAGGCAAAACAGTTGGAAATTCCGATATACCGTGCTTTTCCCTCTTTCACAATACGGTTCAAGCCATCCATAATGTCGTAAAGCGGCGTTTCATAATCCCACATATGATAAATATACAGATCCACATAATCCAGTCCGAGATTTTTCAAACTGGTATTGATCATCTGCTCAATATGCTGCTGACCCGTGATCCCGGCAGCGATCTCTTCCTGGGTGCGCGGCAGAAATTTGGTCGCGATGACCACATTCTCACGCTTTGCAAAGTCACGGACCGCCCGTCCTACATACTGCTCGCTGGTGCCGCTCTGGTAACCGATGGCAGTGTCAAAAAAGTTGACGCCAAGCTCCAGCCCCCGTTTGATGATCTCCCGGGAATGCTCCTCATCCAGCGTCCATCCATGCTGTCCGTTCCGGGCGTCGCCAAATCCCATACACCCCATACAGATGCGGGAAACCGTCAGATCTGAATTTCCTAATTTTGTGTATTGCATACTGTGATTCCTCCTTCTTTCAACTGCTTTTATTATAGAATTGCTCCCTTTCAATGTCTAATGCCTGTCAGATATCTTTTTCTATGCCTTTTGCGTATGATTTCCATTCACTCCATATAAAAATCGCCACCTGCAATCAAGTGACGATTTCCCGATAAATATCATGATCCTCTTGTTTGAAAACATTAAAGACCACCTTCTCAATGCGTGTGTCCGTCTTCAGATAATCCATAACTGTCCGTACCGCAATTTCAGCTGCCTTTTTCTGCGGGAAATGAAATTCTCCCGTAGAAATACAACAGAACGCAATGCTTTTCAGTCCGTTATCTGCTGCAAGCTCCAGGCAGGATTGATAGCAGTCTGCAAGCTGCCTGCAGTGGTTCTCTGTCAAGCGTCCTGATACGATTGGTCCGACCGTATGAAGCACATATTCAGAAGGCAAATTATACGCAGGCGTGATTTTCGCTTTTCCCGTTGGCTCGTCGTATCCCTGCTCATTCATAATCTTATCGCAAGCCAAACGGAGCTGTATGCCGCTTACGCTGTGAATGATGTTATCCACACAAGAATGGCAGGGTACGAAACATCCCCTCAAAGCACTGTTAGCTGCGTTTACAATGGCATCAATCTTCAGTGTTGTAATATCTCCTCGCCACAGTACCAGACGACGATCAAGGGATGACGCAGGCAGCGATGCACTGTCTGTGATTCCTTTTCTTGCAACTTCTTCCTTTAAATATTCATCCTGAATTTTAAGAAACGCATTGCTGATCGGGCGTGGAGGGCGAATATTCATCAGACTTCGGAGAAGCCTTTTTTGTTCCTCCTCACGATCCGGTATCTCAATCTCACGATATCCCGGTTCTTCTGCCAACAGCTTTCGGATCAGATACATCCTCTGTTCTTCATGGGTCATGGCCGTACTCTCCTTTCTTATTGCGTCTGGTACATCGAATACTAATATAATAATCCACGATCGTTCAAAAGAAAAGTACGCACAAATCTCTCACTAAGTTACCTCTGGGTAACTCATCACTGCTGCAGCAGAAGTTTCATCAGCTCACATCCCCGCTCCACAGTCACTCCCGATAAAGCGGCTTCTCTTTCATTGTATTTCCAGGAATGAGCACGCTTTGCCGTGCTGTCGTACAGCAGATACGGCACCGGCTCCGCCACATGGGTGCGCAGGCGCACCGGAGTGGGATGATCCGGAAGCAGCAGCAGACGATACGGAGTTCCGGCGTCATCCAGCTGACGGGTCAATGGCTCAAGCACCCGCCGGTCAATGTTTTCGATCGCCTGGATCTTCCGTTCCACGCTTCCCTGATGCCCCATCTCATCCGGCGCTTCGACATGAAGATACGCAAGATCATATCCGTCTTTCAGCAGCGCGTCCGCTGCCGCCTGTGCCTTGCCTTCATAATTGGTATCCAGACCTCCATTCGCTCCCGGAACCTCTGCGCAGTCCATCCCCGCGCCGATGGCAATTCCTTTGAGCAGATCCACCGCCGAGATCATGATCCCTCTCTTTCCGAAGGTTTCCCCGAAATCCGGAAGCGCCGGCCGTGTACCTGCGCCCCAGAACCAAAAACTGTTGGCAGGATTCTTTCCCTGCCGCTTCCGCTCAAGATTCAGCGGATGCTCCTTCAGGATCTCATAACTGCATTTCTGCATCTGCAGCAGCCGCGGGTCTGCGGGAAGCCACGGTCCAATCTCCTGTTCCAGAATATCATGGGGCGGAGTCAGTTCCCCCGACATGCCGTTTTTCCATATCATGCAGTGCCGGTAGCTGGTTCCCACATAAAACTTCCCATCGGAAATCTCCATCCGATCCAGCACCGCCTGGAGCAGAATCCTCGCATCTTCGGTACGGATCTCGTCAGAACTGTGATCCAGGATCGTTTGTTTCTCATAGGGTGCATCCTTCTCTGTCAAGGTGACAAGATTGCATCGGAAAGCAACATCGCCTTCCTCCATTCCGGCTCCGATGCTCAGCGCTTCCAGCGGGGAACGTCCGGTATAATACTTTTGCGGATCATAACCAAGGACCGAAAGATTCGCCGTGTCGCTGCCCGGCGCCATTCCCTCCGGAATTGTCACCGCCATGCCGATCTCCGACTGTGGCGCCAGCCGGTCCATCTGCGGGGTAGACGCATCTTCCAGCGGCGTTTTTCCGCCCAACATTTCCAACGGTTCATCTGCCATTCCATCTCCAAGTACCACGATATACTTCATTTTGTTCCCTCCCTGCCGGAAACTCTGATATGTTTATGGTCTGCGCAGCAATTGCGCAGACCATTCCAACGGTTGCCTTTTTATAACGTTTTTTAAATTTTCGCACGGATCCTGCTGAGAATTCCGTCCATTTTTTCCGCGCGCTCCCGGAACGAACGCTCTGTGACCATTCCGGTGACAAACGCAAATTCCTCCGTCAGCCCCGGTACTGTGACAACATCCACCGGACCGAACAGGTTCTCCACCTCTTCTTTTCTCTGCGCCGGCGTTCCGCTGACACGCACGAAGAAACGGCTTCTCACCTCATCGATGTTCATCAGTTCCAGTTTTCTGTTGCTCCAGTTCACCATTATACTTCTGTGCAGATGTTTCGCGCAGTCCACCACATCGGAAACCACCGCGCTGGCAGTCGGAAGCTTTCCTGCTCCGCTTCCGTAGAACATCGCGTCGCCCAGGACATTTCCGTGAATGAAGATCGCGTTGAACACTCCGTTGACGCTGTACAGCGGGCTCTTTTTGCTGATCATCACCGGGCTCACCATCGCGTAAAAGCCTTCCTCCATCTTTCTGCTGGTGGCAAGAAGCTTGATGCTGGTTCCCATCGCGACAGCATATTTGATATCCGCCGCAGTGATCTTTGTGATTCCTTCCGTATAGATGTCTTCATAGCGCACATGATTTCCGTAGGCGAGAGAAGAAAGGATCGCAATCTTCCGGCAGGCATCGTAGCCTTCCACATCCGCCTCCGGATTTCTCTCCGCATATCCGTAATTCTGTGCTTCCTTCAGCGCCTCCTCAAACTCGGAACCGTCGCTTGCCATCTTAGTCAGAATATAGTTGGTGGTCCCGTTGAGAATACCTGTCACCTCGTCGATCTCATCAGCGGTTAGTGAAGAATTCAGCGGACGGATGATCGGAATTCCTCCGCCGCAGCTCGCCTCAAACAGATAATTAATGTTATTCTTTCTTGCAAGCTCCAGCAGTTCCACGCCGTGTTCCGCAACCAGTTCCTTATTGGAAGTGCAGACACTCTTTCCTGCTTCCAGCGCTCTTCTCGTGAAGGTATAGGCAGGTTCCAGACCGCCCATAACTTCCACAATGATATCCACTTCCGGATCGTTGATGATCGTCTCAAAATCATGAACCAGGATTTCCTGCACCGGATCTCCCGGAAAATCTCTCAGATCCAGCACATATTTAATGTTGATCTCATCCCCTGCTTTTCTGTTGATACTCTCATGGTTGGTATCTATTACCTCTACCACTCCTGAGCCTACGGTGCCGTAGCCCAGAACTGCAATCTGAACCATTGTTCTTCTCCTCCTCTATTCCCAGACCATTCACTTCCTTGTGCTGTCTGTCTTTTCCATGTCATCTCCCGCAGAATACTACTGTGCCTGCTGTCCAAGAATTTTAAAATAATGTACGCCCGGCATGCTCTCAATCGTTTCCACCATTGCCGATGCGTCTCCCACATCTCTGGCGATATCCACGCTGATCGTCAGCGACGCCACACCGTTCAGAGGGATGGACTGGTGGATCGTCAGTATATTTCCGTGGCATGCGGCAATCTGTTTCAGTACATCAGACAAAAGGCCCGGCGCATCATCCATCTGCAGCAGAAAGGTGATGGTCTTGCCTTTTGCATTGTCATGAAACGGAAAAATATCATCTTTATATTTATAGAATGAGCTCCTGCTGATCCCTGCTCTCTCCGTGGCTTCCTGAACCGTAAGATGCCCGGTCTCCATCCGCTTTTTCGCCTCGATCACCTTCAGCAGTACCTCAGGAACCGCTTTCTCTTTCAGGACATAGTATTTTGTTTTTCCTGTACTCATTGCTCTCTCCCGTTCATTATCGTCTGTTTTTCTAGAAAAATCTCCCTGAGAAATACATTTGTTTTCACTAGAAAGATAGTAGCATATTCTGAACGGATATTCAAGCAAAACTTAAAAACTGCGCCCTCCGCCGCCATGACTTCTTCCGCTGGAAGACGTATGGACGCTGCTTCCGCCTCCGGGGCCGCCGGATCCAGGCGGCGGATTGGTGGGGATCCTACGGGAAGTCACATGGTGATCAATCAGCGTATCGCGGTTCGTTTCCAGCCTGATACTGCTGATCCGCCCGTACCCCCTGACATCCGATTTCACTTTCTTCCGATAGGAATAACGGACACAGAAAAATACCAGACAGAACACCGCCACTCCGGCAATAGCCGCAAACACAACTTCCACTGCCGTAATACTGCGGTAATGAATGATTTTTCCATTCTCGTCGATCAGATAGTCTCCGGCGGAAACTCCCCGGGCGATGACCATTTCCACATCGTCTGCCGCTCCCTGGAAAGCACCGGCATAATCCCGCCGGCTGACCTCGTCATACATATGATCCAGAAGTTCATCAATCTCCCGGTCGGACATATAATACCGCATGATACCCGCGGTAGAAATCCAAAGTTCCCTCTCTCCCATATCGATGAGAAACAGCGCACCGTTTTCATCTTTCTCCTCCGGGTAAACACTGTCATAGAAATCATCCGCGTATTCTTCCTGGTTCTTCCCTTCGGTGTCCTCTGTCGTCACCATCAAAATATGTATCCGGTTCTGTGTCTCGATTTCCCGGCATCTCTGTTCCAGAGCCGCAGCTTCCTCATCGGACAGAAGTCCGGCTTCATCGTAAACATGCGTGGTCTCTGTCTCCTGTGCGGAAAGGGATAACGTCGGACAGAAAACCATCAAAATAAATGCCAGTATCAGAACAACACTTCTTTTCATCATAAGAAATATCCTCCCAAAAGCGCCAGCAGAAAGACGGCGATCCCGCATACCGCAGAAACAAGAGTCAGCGTTCCGTATGCAATGGGAAAATCTCCGCTGATCTTTCCGCTCTGTCCGTTCATGGCATAGAAATAAATCTTCTGATCTTTTCCCCGATAGGTCACCGTCCAGACCGGGAGCATCACATAAGACCATTTCTCATCCTTCACACGAACGTCCAGGCTCTCACCTGCCATCGACATATATTCCCCCGCGGTCGACCGCATTTCATTCTGTATCATCTGTTCCCTCTGATCCTTCGTCTCCCCGGCAAAGACCTCCCATTCCATATCCCGCTTTTCCGCAAGAAATCCGGAAAGATATCCCATGGAGAACGGCTGCAGATCATCAATCCCATAGGGCTGCACACTCTCCATCAGATCCCGGTTGGCTTTCTGCAGCGCGTTATGGCCAAGTCCTTCCAGCGCAATGTCTCCTTTTCGCTCCACATCAAAAATGCTGGTTTCCGTGTACTCCATCTCTCCGGCTCTCCAGGTCCGGACTTTCCTTCCCTTCGCTCTGTAATCCACGTCGAAAGAACCTCCATACAGCCAGTACGGAAAATAGATACCGGAAACCTTCTCAATCTGCGCTTTGGAAAAGAAATCCCTTGGAATAAAAAATTTCTTCCGCACATCTTTCAGAAATCGATCCACCGCTTCCTTCCGGTCAATGACAAACGGCAGGATCTTCTCCGGCAGATACTTTCCGGAAACCCGGCCGGAAAGCACTACTGGACTGTGGCAGTAAAAACAGAAGGTAGCCGCCGTTGTCCCGTCAGTCAGCAGCTCTGCGCCGCAATTGGGGCAGGTATAGACCACCGCTTCGGAGGTCTCTTCCTGCTCCTGAGCGCCTGTCCCGGCGGCCGCTTTGGGATTTGCCTGCTCCGCTTCCACATCTGTGAATTCCGAAAGGCAGTAACCGCATTTATACTTTTGTGTTTCAGGGTCAAAGACCAGCTCGCCCCCACAGTTGGGGCATTTGTAAGAAATCACCGCCATATTGTATTCCCTCACTGACGCGGCTTGCCGCAGTTAGAACAGAAATTTCCGGTGTTTGTCGTCCCGCAGCTGCAGGTCCACGCCGCAGCGGGACGCGGTTTTCCGCAGTTTGTACAGAAATTGCCTGTATTCTCTGCGCCACAGCCGCAGGTCCAGACTCCGCTGCCGTTCTGCATAGAACCCGGCTGACCCTGTGGCGCTGCCTGATTCCAATTCTGTCCCGGCTGGCCGTTCTGCATCTGCTGCATCTGCTGTGCATTGGCTGCGGACGCCGCATTCAGGATATTTCCGCCGCTCTGCATTCCCATACCAAATCCCATAAATCCTGCCATGGATCCGTTGGGGTTGGAAGCTGCCGCCTCCATCGCGCGTCCTGCCGCTCCCTGAAGGTATCCTTCCCGGATCACAGGGTCCTGCAGCATGGCTCCCTGGTTTCTCATATGGATCAGTTTCTGAGATTCCTCATCGTAAGAGATGCTGGCGATCGCCACTGACTGTACTTCCATTCCCCTGCGCGCCCGCCAGCTGTCATCCAGCGCATCCGCCATATATCTGGAAAGCTCCGTACTTTTTGACGCCACATAGGAAATCCGGATCCCGTCCGCGGACATCCGGTTGACCGCCACCTGAATTCCTTCCAGAAATTCATTGAGGAACTGCTCGTTGATGTCCTGAACCTCGACCCGCTCTGCATTTCTCGGAACTGCTTCCGCGTAAAACAGCAGCGGATCCACAATACGGATGGAATAGGTTCCATGCGCACGCAGGAACAGTTCCGCATTATAGAAACTGTCAAAATAGTTGACAGGATTTCTTGTTCCGAAGCGAATTCCTGTGATCTCCTGCAGATTCATATAGTACACCTTCTGAGACTGGGGCGTTCCGCCGCCGAAGCGGAAACGGTTAAAGGTATCCTTCAGCGCATCCCCGAACTGTCCGCTGAACATGGACGGCTGGGCAAACTCCTCGATGGTATAGTATCCCGGCTCCGCCGTATAATCGATGATCCTTCCCCCGTCCGTCAGGATCATAAACTGATTCTCATCCACGTGGATCACGGAACCATTGGAAAGAACATCCTGGCTTCCCTTCTTTTCACGCCCTTTGCGCATGACAACACCTCTGGTACACACCGTCTGTGCGTCCATCTCATACGGTTCCACCACCTCCAGCCACTGATCCTCCAGACTTCCTTTCACTGTCGATACTGCTGCTCTGATAATTCCCATCATCCATTCCTCCTATCCATACCGCAAAGCATTGATAGAAAAAGACCGCCTGATGCCACGCTCCGCTGCATGTTCGCAGTCCGCTGACACCAGACGGTCTTTCACTTTCACAACCCGGCAGTCTGCCCGGTCTGTAATTTACTGTTCCTGTGCTTCTTTGTTTCCAAGTGCGATCCACTTCAGATACGCATTAATGAACAGGTCAATTCCACCGTCCATCACCGCGTCCACATTTCCTGTCTCCGCATTGGTTCTGTGATCCTTGACCATGGTATACGGCTGCATCACGTAAGAGCGGATCTGGTTGCCCCAGCCAATCTCCGTCACTTCACCGCGGATTCCCGAAAGCTTTTCCTCCTGCTCCTGCAGTTTCAGCATATACAGCTTGGCACGGAGCATCTGCATCGCCTTATCCTTGTTCTGGAACTGGGAACGCTCATTCTGACACGTTACCACGATTCCGGTGGGAAGATGGGTGATACGGATTGCCGAGGAAGTTTTGTTGATATGCTGTCCGCCGGCGCCGCTGGAACGATACGTATCGATCCTCAGATCCTCATCGCGGACTTCCACCTCGATCTCCTTGTCGATGTCCGGCATGACATCACAGGACACAAAGGAGGTCTGACGTTTTCCTGCCGCATTGAACGGAGAAATACGCACCAGACGGTGCACACCTTTTTCCGATTTCAGATACCCGTAAGCATTCACTCCGTTGACCTGGAAAGTCACAGATTTCACACCGGCTTCCTCGCCCTCCAGAAAATCCAGCTCTTCCAGAGTAAAGCCTTTGCGCTCCGCCCAGCGGGTATACATCCGGTACAGCATTCCGCACCAGTCGCAGGCTTCCGTTCCGCCCGCTCCCGCGTTCAGCTTGATGATCGCGTTGTTGGTATCAAATTCTCCGGAAAGGAGCGTTTTGATACGGATTGCCTCGAAATCCTCTTTAAATGAATCCAGCATTTCCTGAATCTCCGGAATGACGGACGCGTCATTTTCCTCGTAGCCCATCTCGATCAGCGTCTCCATATCCTCTTTCGCGGATACAAGTCTCTGATACGTGTCCCGGTCATCTTTCATGCTGCTTAACTGCTTCATTGACTCCTGAGCTTCCTCCGGACGGTCCCAGAAATCCGGTTCCTCCATGCGGCGCTCTAATTCTTCGATCCTGCGCTCTTTGTTAGCGAGGTCAAAGTGAATCCCTCACTTCCACTAATGGTTCGTCAAATGTGTTCAATTCGCTCTTGAACTGGTCTAATTCAACCATTGCTTCACCTGCTTTCTTTTTGTATTTCCTTTTCATCATACCATCGGCAGGGGAGTTATGCAACCTTTTTATTGTGGTACAACGGACGAAAGCATCCCAGGACAGAGGAGGTGCTTTCTGGTTTTGGCTGTATGTTTTCTTATTATTTATCGTTCAACATCCAGATTCACAGATATCCGCTTCCTTGGCACGCCCTCCGCGTCCGTTTCTTCTATAAAAGCGGAATATGAAAAGATGGGTCAGTTGTTGCCAGAAATGGAAAGGAGTGTAAAATAAAGTGCACAGTTACCTATTGAAAGTAAAACTTCAGCTCTTTATTTTACACTCCCTATTTGATTGTTTTCTGCCTGTTTTGTTTGTTTTTGAATTTTAGACTCTTATCCGTTTTCCTTATACCACTTTACGTCCGCAGCACTGTTTGTATTTCTTTCCGCTTCCGCATGGGCATGGGTCGTTCGGATAGATTTTCTTTTCGGCGCGCTGTACCGGTTTTTTCGGACCTGTCTCGTCTTTGTTGGTTCCGGTTACCTTTGCCACCTGTTCACGTTCTACTTTCTGTTCGATGCGTACGTGGTACAGCAGACGCAGGGTATCCTGCTGAATGGATGCCAGCATCTCATTGAACATATCGTAGGCCGCCATCTTGTACTCTACTTTCGGGTTTCTCTGACCATAAGCCTGCAGGCCGATTCCCTCGCGGAGCTGATCCATATCGTCGATATGATCCATCCATTTCTGGTCGATGACTTTCAGCAGAAGCACACGTTCCAGTTCACGGATCTGTTCGATTTCCGGAAATTCTGCTTCTTTTTCTTCATACAGCTTCACAGCCTCTTCTTTCAGATGTTGTTTCAGCTGATTTTTGCTCATTTTCCGTACATCTTCCCGCTGGATCACTTTCACAGGGATGACAGGGATCAGAACTTCATTCAGTTCTGTCAGATTCCAGTCTTCCGGATCTGCATTTTCGCCAATGCACAGATCCACGACATTGTCGATGGTATCCGTGATCATCTTGAAGATGGAATCACGCATGCTCTCTCCGTCGAGAACACGGCGGCGTTCTTTGTAAATAATCTCACGCTGCTCGTTGTTTACCTGGTCGTACTCCAGCAGATTCTTACGGATTCCGTAGTTATTTCCCTCAATCTTTCTCTGTGCCTTCTCGATTGCAGAGGACAGCATCTTGTGCTCAATCTGCTCATTCTCCGGAACACCCAGAGATTTGAATACCGTCATCAGCTTTTCAGAACCGAACAGACGCATCAGATCATCTTCCAGAGAGATATAGAAACGGGATTCACCCGGAT
>CABUPZ010000033.1 GCA_902493585.1 uncultured Fusicatenibacter sp.
CAACTCCCCTGCCCCTCAATCATGAGGGGTTAGGGGTTTCCTTTTGTTACTTTTTCTTGCATAATAGACTTATGAATATTTTACAAAGAATCTTTACAGACCATTATGAAGAAATTTTATATACTCTCCATCCCAGAAAAACCGAGGTGGATAATATCGATAAAATGATCAACTGCGGTGATCCTTCTTTTGGCGGTGCCATGTACACTTGCCCCCATTGCGGTAACTTCAAATTCGTTCCTTTCCGCTGTCACAGCCGTTTTTGCCCTTCTTGTGGCAACAAATATGCTATGGAACGCACCACCAGTATGTCTTTCAAACTCGTCAGTGTCCAACACCGTCATTGCGTTTTTACCATTGATGAAAATCTCCGCGTTTTCTTCCTTCAGGACCGTTCTCTCCTTAACTGCCTCTTCCGTTCTGTCTCCAGTGTCATATCACGGATGTTTTTCAACCTGAACCATGTCAAAAATTTTACGCCCGGCTATATCTTGGTTCTTCATACTTTTGGCCGCGACCTCAAATGGAATCCCCACATCCACTGCATCCTTTCCGAAGGCGGCTACAGTGATGATGGTTTCTGGCGTCATGTAAAACACTTTAACTCCAACTATCTCCGTAACTCTTTCCGTACTGCTCTTCTCAATGAACTGGAAGACAGGATTGGTCCTTCTTTCAAAAAAGTAAAAGCGAAATGTTACACCCAGCATAAACAGGGCTTCTATGTCTATGCAAAACCAAATCTCTGTGATCCCAAAGTAGTGGCGAAATACATTGGCCGCTATCTTGGCAGACCCGTAATCGCCACATCCAGGATTGACCGCTATGACGGTGATTCTGTTACGTTCCACTATAACCGCCACGAAGATGACGTATATGTGGAAGAAACTCTTCCTGTTATGGATTTCATTAAACGCCTGATCCGTCACATCCCTGAAAAACACTTTAAAATGATCCGATTCGGCGGCCTGTATGCAAGACATCGTAAGATAGATTCAAAACTCCACCACGTCATCTCAAGAGAAAAACACAGAATATACCGCAGCTTCACACAATGGCGGACTGCTATTCTCCTCTCTTTCGGTTATGACCCTTTCGATTGTCCCAAATGCCATCATAAAATGGAGTTCCTGGAACTCTATTACAACCACAAGCGCGTATCCCTTGAAGAAATGTACGAGAAATCAATGTCCAGATCTCGTGGAAAGCGTTCCTCTGCATAGCTCTTTTATGCTATAATCCTCTCAAAGGAGGATACTTACCATGAAATCAGATGTCGAGGCACTGCGCAAAAAATACATAGAAAATCCACCGGAAGGAATGACATCCGAGGACATTCGCCATATGAGCGAGGATGACCTTCTGGATATGGATTATTTTCTTAACGAAGACGATCCCTTTGACGATGTATTGGGTGAAGAAGGCTTTTATATCTTCTAAACCATTCACCGTCTTAGCGTCATGCCCAGAATCTCTGTTTGTCTAACATACATTCGATAAACAGAGATTCTTTTTATCCTTAAAAAAATCGAAATTTCCTATAAAGTAAAGTAAAAAAACAGAAGAACGTCAACGGCACAAAGGCTTTGACATTCTTCTGCTTGTAATCATTCAGTCAGCGGAACTTTTGCTTCTGCTTTTCATCGTTCCACTGATCAAACAGCTGCGCACTGTCTCTCAAGGATTTCGTTCAGAGCGTTTGCGCTGCTGGTATGGCATCTGACAATCTCCGTGTCACATTTTCTGGCTTCATCCACTGCTGTCTTGATCATCTTATGGGATACCGTGTTGGTGAACAGCACCATCAGGTCCGGGGATCCGATCTGTTTGTTCAGATCCGCAGACATCTGGGTGAAGACTTTTGCCTTATAGTTATACTTTTTGCAGATTTGTTTGTATTTTGTCACCATTCTGTCATGGCCTCCAACAATCACAACACTCATAAACGCTCTCCTTTCTCTTTAAGCTTCTGTCAGCTTCGCACCAAGCTTCTCACATGCGGCGATTCCGTCTTCATCCGGTGTATTATTGCAGATCAGCCCCTCGCCTCCCACAATCTGTGCGCCTGCTTTTTCCATTCTCTCTGCCCAGATACGCATCCATTCACCGTCGCCCCAGTCATAGGAACCGAACAGCGCGATCTTCTTTCCAGACACGGAATCTTCCAGTTCAGCTACCAGAGGCTCCACAACGGAATCTTCCAGTTCCTCGGCTCCCATTGCCGGGCAGCCAAGAGCAAACACCTGGTCATCGTTGAAATCGGAAGCAGAGACATTGTCCGCTTCCAGCAGCTGTGCTTCTCCGCCTGCGGATTCGATTCCTCTGGCGATTGCCTCTGCCATTGCCTCTGTATTTCCTGTGCCGCTCCAATATACTACTTTGATCTTGCTCATGCTGAAATCCTCCTTACATTCTGTTCTTTTAACAGGACCGCAAGCATCTGTTTTCTTGCCCTGTCATAGCTTTGGAAAAGCTGTCTTGCTTTCTCCACATCTCCGTATACTTTCCAGTACCCGGAATAAAGGTAATTTTTCCCTTTGTTCCTGATGAATCCCTGCACATCCTCCAGCGGATAGCCCAACAGGATCCCCAGTTCATGAGGGTATTCCCCCTCGTTCTCCCGATGCTCCAAAAGGCGCATCCGGACATTATTGAGAACTGCCGGAAGAGAAAAAGAAGTATAGCCCATTGCTTGAAAAAACCGGCGGATTTCTTCTTTTTTCAGAATCTCCTTCAGTTCCTCTTCCCGGTACAGCAGCCACATATCTCTCTGATTTCCGCGATACAACAGACATCTGCTGACCCCCGCCTTCCTGGTCTGCACTTCGAGAACTTCTGTGTCCTCCGGACAGAGCATCATCAGGCTGGAGGGCTTTACGCGCAGAAAGGTAGGCGCGCACTGGGATGCAAGCTGGATCGATATCTTTCTGTTTCTTACTTCCGGCATATGTTCCTCCTTTTTTATTTCCATTTTTTAGTTAGTTTTTGCTAACCATTAGAGTGAAAAATCAGGATACCTGTGCCGGTATCCTATTTTTCCGACTTTGATGTTTTTGTATGGCTAGTCACTGGATGGCAGCCGGTACATCCCGCACAGCTTCCGCCGCATCCGCCGCAGGCTTTTGCAGCCTTTTTCTGCCGAATGATCGAGCGTATCGCAAGAGCTACCACGCAGATCAGAAGAATCGATACAATGACTGTTCCTGGAGTCATAACCACACCCCGCTTTCCTTCAAAGTCTTTTTCCGGCGGACTGTCCGGTGACAGCCCGCCTTTTTACTTATTATACTACTTTTTTATATAACTGATACGTTATTTTTTCCGTTCCTTCCACTTTTTTCTCAAATACCGGATCAGAGAGGAAATTCCCACTCCCACCAAATACAGAATGACCAGGAACAGAACCATCCAGCCCATAGATACTGCCGACTCAGTTCCTCCCATAGGATTATGCCTCGGCTACGGAACGTTTCGTCTTGAACTGCTGTCCTTTATACGGATCCGGACGGAATAACAGGAACAGGAACGCAATCACAAAGACGATCGCGATCACAGTGCCCACACCAAAGCTTGCCGCGCCAGTAATAACAGCGCCGATCTGATATACCATAAATGTCACGATGTATGCAAAGATATTCTGGAACAGGATCGCAAACCAGAACCATTTCCGGCTGTTCATCTCTTTTGCCATGGTGGAAATTGCCGCCAGACACGGAGAATCCAGAAGATTAAACAGCAGGAAGCTGAACGCCGCGATCGCAGACGGGAACCATGTGCCAACCGCACCTGCAACAGTGCC
Source organism: uncultured Fusicatenibacter sp. (assembly GCA_902493585.1). Taxonomy (GTDB): domain Bacteria; phylum Bacillota; class Clostridia; order Lachnospirales; family Lachnospiraceae; genus Fusicatenibacter. Next base: position 3,800 of record CABUPZ010000033.1, read on the forward strand.
TGCGTCTTCCACATCCCCGGCTACATTTGCCAGAGTACCCATAGTACTTACGATCGCCTCTTTTGCGGAAAAACCGGAGATAGAAGCTGCAACAGATGCCCATGCATGATCGCCCAGACCAAATCCCAGCGGTGCAAAGATTACCGCGATTGCTCCTCCGATTGCCGCCAGAAGACTGTCGGAAGCATTTTCCACTGCTCCAAAACTTCCGTCAACAAATCCGTATCCCGCAAGGAACCACATCACGATACATGCCAGAAGCAGGATCGTACCGGCTTTCACAATAAAGCCTTTCAGTCTCTCCCATACATGAAGAAGAACTGTTTTTGCCTGCGGAATATGGTATGCAGGAAGTTCCATAACGAACGGAGCCGCCTCGCCGTGGAACGGCTTTGTCTTTTTCAGAATGATCGCAGAAACAAGAACTGCCACAATTCCGATCACATACATGATAAAGGTAAGAGCGCCTGCCGGGAAACCGGTGATCTTGCTTCCGATTACACCGCCCATCAGGGCAATCACAGGAAGTTTTGCTCCGCAGGGAATGAACGTAGCCGTCATGATTGTAAGACGTCTGTCATTGTCATTCTCAATGGTTTTGGAAGCCATGATACCAGGGATTCCACAACCGGAGGAGATCAGCAACGGAATAAAGCTCTTGCCGGAAAGACCGAATTTACGGAAAATACGGTCCATGACAAACGCAATACGAACCATATAACCGCAGTCTTCCAGAATGGACAGCAGTACAAACAGGATCGCCATCTGAGGAACAAATCCAAGAACTGCGCCCAGACCGCCGATAATACCATTTACGATCAGGTCTGTCAGGAATGCTGCCGCGCCGATTGCCTCAAGTCCGCTGGTTACCGCGTCCTGAATCGCCACAACAAAGACATCGTTGGTCCAGTCGGTTACATAGGTGCCGAGGGTCGTTACCGCAATGGCATAAACGACATACATCACCACAAGGAAAATCGGAATACCGAGTACACGGTTGGTTACGATCCGGTCAATCTTGTCGGAGGTCGTCATCTTTTCCTTCGGTTTTTTCACATACTTGGTGACCAGAGAAGTTATGTACTCATATCTTTCATTGGTGATGATGGACTCTGTATCGTCATCCATCGTCTTTTCCAGATCTGCGATCACCGTATCCGCTTTGCTCTTTGCAGATGCTGGCAGTTTCAGTTCTTCCAGAACTTTGCTGTCCCTCTCCAGAACTTTGATCGCATACCAGCGTCTCTGCTCCGCCGCGATGCTGGTTGGAAGAACTTCTTCCACAGCGTTGATCGCCGCTTCCACCTGAGAAGAAAAGCATGCTTTCGGTTCTGCGGTTTTTTGTTTGGAAGCCTCCGCCACAGCCGTTTTTACCGCTTCCTGTACACCAGTTCCTTTCAGCGCGGATGTTTTCACAATGGTACATCCCAGTGCTTTTTCCAACCCTTTGGTGTCGATCTTGATCCCGCTCTTATCCAGCAGGTCTGCCATATTCAGAGCGATGACCACCGGAATTCCAAGTTCCAGTACCTGCGTTGTCAGATACAGGTTTCTCTCAATATTGGTTGCATCCACAAGATTCAGTACGGCTTCCGGACGCTCCTTCATCAGATAATCCCGGCTCACCACTTCTTCCAGTGTATAAGGGGACAGAGAATAAATACCAGGAAGGTCGGTGATAACGACATCCTTCTGTCCTTTCCATCGTCCTTCTTTTTTCTCCACCGTAACGCCAGGCCAGTTGCCGACATACTGATTTGCGCCTGTCAGAGCGTTAAACATGGTGGTTTTGCCACAGTTCGGATTTCCCGCCAACGCAATTTTAGTTGCCATAACCATTTACCTCTTTTTCTTATTCCATTTCAATACAGTCTGCATCATCTTTTCTCAGAGAGAGTTCATATCCTCGAATCGTCACTTCCACCGGGTCACCGAGCGGAGCAACTTTGCGGACATAAATCTCACTGCCTTTTGTGATGCCCATATCCATGATTCGGCGTTTCAGCGCGCCTTCCCCGTGCAGTTTCTTCACGCGGGCGATACTTCCGACCGGAATGTCTCGTAAAGTTTTCAATTTTGTCCCCTCCTTAAACCATAATCTTGTTAGCCATTTCCCGGCTGATCGCAACACGGGAATCCTTGACGTTGACGATCAAATTTCCATTCAGGCTGGAAATCACCGTCACCGCTCCTCCGACCACAAACCCAAGGGTTTCCAGATGGCGTTTTGTCTCGTCGTTACCTCCGACTCGTTTTATGTAATTGGTTTCACCAGCTTTTGCCATTGTCAAAGGCATCCTCCTCACTCCTTTCCGGCACCCTTTTTCTTTGTGTGTCTATTTCCAATATTCAGTTAGTATTTTCTAACTGAATATATGTTAGCAGTTACTAACTATTTTGTCAACTATTTTTTGGAAATTTTTAATAACCATCTGAAAAAAGCGAAGGAGCCGATCCTTTCACAGATCAAGCTCCTCCGCTTCGATTTTTCATGCTTTTTATTTGATCCTTTTATGCATTTCGCATACTCTCTATTCTTACAAGTCAAAAAGAACCAGCTTTCTTCCATTTCCGGATGCGGAAGCTGTCTCACATTTGGGCGTCAGGTGAAGATTTTCTCCCTCCATCAGAACCGCCCGGACCGGACTTCCGTCCATTCCTTTCATCCTTAGAGGCGCCGCCACCAGAACATACTGTCCCGGAGCCGCCTTCGACATATCCAGATTTTCCAGGATCACCATTCCCGTTCCCAGAAGAATCCGGTGTATTTCCGTACAGGTCTCTTCGCTGCCCACGTTCATTCCTTCCACCCCAAGAAGCTGAAGTCGTTTTTCCGCCAGATAGCCGGCGCCCTCACAGGTAAGTTCAATTTCCCCCTGGATCAGCAGGCGTTCGCACCCTTTGGGAACCACAGGCTCCAGCATCTCCCTGGTCACCTTTCCCTCCAGCGCAACCACATAGCATGGCCCGATGGTCTGCTCCAGAGTAATCTCCTCGATCGTCTTCCCCTCCGGAAGAAAATGCCAGGGCGCATCCATATGCGTCCCGCTGTGCGTTCCCAGAGTAATCCGAGTGAGATTATATTCATCTCCCTTTCGTATTTCATTCACAGGTTCCGCCGTCGGAACGGGATCGCCTGGATAAATTGCGGTAGAAAAAAGCTCTCTGGTAATGTCATACAGTTTCATCTTCCAACCTCATGCTCATATAAATTCGCAGTCTTTCTGCTGCGGAGTGCAAAATACGCACTTTCATGAGTATACCTCTTTTCCCTTCCGGATACAAGTATTTTTTAAGGAAATATGCGGGGGCGGATGGCTGTTTGGGCAGCATCACGCTACGATTGCTGCTTGATTTTTCGTGTACTTTGGAACTGAAATTAATTTTAAAGAACTTCTAAGAAAAAACACGAATGATTCTTAACTGTTTTATGATAAAGTCGGTTTATGAAATTGATATTTGGAGGAATTCTATATGAAAAGGGAAAATAAAGTCACTGTAACGCTGCTTATTGTCTATCTGATCCTTCTGACATGGATCATACTGTTTAAGCTACAGTTTTCTTTGTCAGATTTAGTTTCTACACGTTCTGTCAATCTGGTGCCTTTTGGGGAATCTGTGATTGTAAACGGGAAAGTATCTTTCGACGAAATCATAAACAACTTTATTGTTTTTATACCGGTCGGCATCTATCTTGGCATGCTGAAACCACGCTGGCCTTTATGGAAAAAGCTTTGTCCTGTTTTTGGCATCAGTCTGTTGTATGAAATCCTTCAGTTCATCTTTGCCATCGGAGCCAGCGACATCACCGATCTGATCACCAACACAACCGGCGGACTGACAGGAATCGCTTTTGTCTTCCTGGCCTCCAAAATACTGAAAACCAGAACAGCCAAAATACTCAATACACTGGCAGGCATCTGCACCATCCTCGTGATCTGCTTCCTAATGCTGCTGATTTTTGCCAACTATTCATAGCACACTCTGATACGCTGATAAACTCCCTGCTTATAAAAAAGGCATACCCACCTGACACAGACAAAATTTCAAAACCCTTCCGTCCAAACCACCCACCGTCCCCAATGCACAAACGCCGCGCCGCCGGTTCCCACTCCCGCTTTCGCCGTCCGCATTAAAAAAACGCCGAACCTACGTCCGGCGTTCTGCATTTCTGTTTAGTGAATCAATCATCCACGTACGGCATGATCGCCATATGACGTGCTCTCTTCACTGCTACAGTGATTGCTCTCTGATGTTTTGCACAGGTTCCTGTCACTCTTCTCGGAAGGATTTTTCCCCGCTCAGAAACATATTTTTTCAGCTTGTTTGCATCTTTGTAATCGATGACATTATCTTTTCCGCAGAATACACATACTTTTCTTCTTCTGCCCGGGCGTCTTCTTGCTGCGCCTTCCGGTCTTTCACTCTTATTAAAAGCCATTTGCTTTTCCTCCTTCTATTTTATTCCATTTGTACGCTTCTTTCTCAGGCATCCTTGCGGACAACTAAGTATCTCAGCACGTTGTCCATGATACGCATATGTCTCTCGACTTCTGCCGGACAGGTGCTGTCTGCTTCAAACTGAACAAAATAGTAGAAGCCTTCGCGCATGTGCTGAATTTCGTAAGCTAATCTCTTCTTACCCCATTCTTCTACTTCTGTGATCACGCCATTGTAACGGGTGATGTAGCCTTTTGCTTTTTCAACAACTGCTGCTCTTTCCTCGTCTTCCAGCTTGGCATTCACAACTAACGCTAATTCATACTTGTTCATGCTGTTTTACCTCCTTATGGTCTTTTGGCTCCCTGTTCTGGTTTGGAAACACTGCAGGGAACAAGGATCTGTGAATTTTGTCTCACAAGTGTTGACTATACCATATCTTAAATCTTTCTGTCAAGGATTTTTTGATGTACTCTTCACTTTTTCCGAAACAGTAAGGTATTTATCGCGGCTTATACCAGATCTGCGCATTTGCTGAGCAGACCGTAGGAAAACGCTGTGCCTGTGGACATTCTCTCACGAATCACAGGAATTCCACTTCCAGGAGAACGACTTCATTGTCCGTGCCGATTCTCAGCCCCGGTCCCCAGAATCCGGCTCCGGAAGTTACCACACTGTACATGTCTCCGATTTTTCTGACTCCGCAGGGATTTTTCCACATCAGCCGCAGGAACAGATTTCCCGGAAACACCTGTCCGTTGTGGGTATGGCCCGACAGGTCCAGATCCACGCCCGCCGCCGCCAGCTCCTTCAACTGTTTGGGCTGATGGTCGATCACAAGAACCGGAAGCGTCCGGTCGATACTGTTCAGCAGTTCTGCCGGTTCCATACGGGTCTCTCCGGTCTTCTCAATCCTCTGGGGATCTTTTCGTCCCGCGAGATAGAAACTTTCGTCCATCAGCCGGACCTCATCATTCATCATATGGATCTTTGCCTGGCGCAGAAACGCGTCAAACCGCGGATCCACCTGTACCCCACCCGGCACCGGAAATGTAAAACCCGCCAGAATTCTCTCATTAATATCATGGTTTCCCCAGCACGCCCATGTACCCAGTCGGCTCTTCATTCCAGCCAGCAGCCGCGCCGTCCCTTCCGGATCTTCGATGGATGAGAAATCATTATCGAACAGGTCTCCCGCAATCACCACCAGGTCCGGCTCACACTGACCGACCAGTTCCGTCATCCGCTCGACCTGCTTTTTTCCGACGCTGCTTCCAAGGTGGAGGTCCGCCAGCAGTGCGATCCTCATTGTCCGTTTCCCTTCCACTGCATATTTCTTCGAAATTTTTACCTGATACCGTGTCAGGGAAATTTTTCCTGCATGGTGGATTCCATAGATGACCACCGCCGCCATCCCTGCCGCTCCCAGGCTGCCGCAGAAAGCCATTCCCCCTCTGGAATACAGCCAGGTGTCCGCCAGCCAGGTCATTGAAAGGATTCTGTGTACCACATCCAGGATCAGTGTGATTCCCAAAATATAGGCAAAGCTTCCCAGCCACTGATCGCTGATCTTTTTCAGATAACGCCGGATTGGATACCGCCGGACGAGAAAGCTGATCAGAAGAGACATCATAAGAAATGAGTAAACCGCAAGCACGAGGATCAGCCCCGCTCCTTTCCCAAGCACGGGAACCGCGGCATGAAGCCATCGGATCATCCAGTAGAGAATATATGCATTGCAAAGCAAATAAAACGGTGCCAGAAAAACTGCTGCCATACTTTATTTTCACCTTTCCGCAATCTGACATCAATTTCCCCGTAACAATTCAGCCAGCTGAACTGTTACGGGAAAATCAAGGTCAAAGCTTGTTTTCAATAATCGAATCCAGCTCCCGGCGGCGTTTTCTTCCCCGCCATCCGTTCGCCACTTTATTATAGATATAAAAGGAATCCACGATCACCTCGTTCAATTTCCCGATCTTTCCCTTGGTCGTCCGCTCATAATGCGTGCCGCCGCATTCAATCTTCGGGCACGTCTTTACAAACGCAATCAGGTCATCTTCACTGCGGACCGATTCCGGAAATTCGCTGTACGCCATGCCGATGCAGTCCAGCCGGTGTGCATCGCTTCCGCCAAATCCCGGTTTGTTGTATTCCTCGGCAAGCTTCCGTGCCTTTGCGTTGGTCTCCTCACTTTCGCAGGCGTTGTATATCTCCACGAAATCAAACTGCGGCATCAGAGCTGTGATCTTTTCCTTATACTTTTCCTTCCGCATAGTGGTCGTGATCATACTCATAAATTTCTCTCCATACGGATGCGCCGGACCTAGAATCCCTCCGTAAGCATGTACGATCTTGATCAGCAGCGAGGCTGGCAGCCCACGGAGCTCCAGGATCTTCAGCTTTACGCCAAACGGCATGATCACAAGAATATGTCCGCAGTCACAGGTATCATATTCCACGCCTTTCAGCACAATAAAATCCTGATGCGCTTTACCTTTGATGGAATTCTTCCATTCCCTGTATCCGTCGTAAGAATTGTGATCCGAAACCAGCATTCCACCGAATCCCTTCTTTTTCAGCGCACAGATATATTCTTCAATCACAACTTTTCCATCCATGGAGCCTTCTTTTGTATGACAATGCATATCAAACTTCATTTTGATACCCCCTTTCGTTTCCGGGACGTCTTCTCTAAAAGTTTATACTAACTATATCATACCACTTTTTGCAGAAAATCAAAAGTATTACCGGAAATTTTTTAACTGTCAGCAGCCCTTCAGCCAGATTTGCCTATTTACCGCGCGGACTCTAGAGCGTGCTTTATGCCATCAGACGGAAAAATTCTGTCAGACCGAACGGAACCAGCTGGCGTTCCAGGGCGATGAGGTTGGGATCCGAATGCTCGATCTCTTTGGACAGTCGATGCGCTGTCCATAGAAAATCCTCCAGCGTCAGAGTCTCTTGCTGTGCCTTCCAGCGCGCCATGGCAAGTTCTTCCGTCAGCCTTGTGGCAGCGGCAGCCATTTTTATCTTTCCATATGCCTGCCCGTCATAGACTGCGCCTGCAAAGTAGGTATATGTATAATAGACCATCAGCTGCTCACGCAGATTTTCCAGATCCACTCCGCTGTTCCGGCAGCTTTCCTTCCATGCTTCTCTCATGGCCTGATATTTCTCTCCACTCTGACTGTAAAGCATCCGGCGCGTCTGCCACAATTCTTCCGGCCAGTTTTCCTGCAGCACTTCCATCCCTTTCAGAATCCGGAACATCTGAAAGGCAGGATCTCTCTGGCTCCCTTCCCGATACTGCTCCATATCCTTTCGAAACCAGTCTGCAACCTCCGGTCTCCGGTATCGTTCCAGCAGTTCCTGCGTCTCGCCAAGCCGCTGCCCCTGGATCCTTCCCTGAAAATCATGAACCAGCGCCAGCGCCATACAGCTCCTTGTTCCGGCATCCATGGTACGGTTCTGAAGAATTTCAAACACCGCTTCCCGCACATCCAGCAGATTGGTGAACAGGAAATAGTCGAAATCTTTATAGTCCTCCTCCCTCCGCACAGGAATCTCCCTGCGAAGGAAACGCACCTTTTCCCTGCTGCCAAGAATGATCCGCGCCGCAGCCATGCAGGACAGGGACAGGGAAATCTCCCGGCAGTCCTCAAATTCCTCGATATGCCTCGGATATCTGCGGCAGGTCCTGCAAAAGTAATCGCTGCCTCCCTCCAGATAAAGCTCACAGAGGTTTTCCTTGTTGAGAAATGCACACCGGCCTTTCCGCTGCAGGAAAGATTTCTCCTTCCAGTTGACGGAGGCACGTACTTTCCTGCCGAACGGACCTCTGATCTTTTTATACTTCTTCAAGGTCTTATCGTCGATCATGATCGCCCAGCCCGCACAGCAGGTGTCCGGGCATTCCGAAGCGATGCAGCGAAATCGTTTATAATAATGCGGTATTGTAACTTCCATCTCAATCCTCTTTCAGTCGTTTTTCCAGTGCGTCCACAACCGTCTCCAGCACCTTGATCCGGGCATAATATTTACAGTTGCCCTCCACAATGATCCACGGCGCATAGGACGTGGACGTCCGGATCAGCATTTCATTGACCGCTTCCTCGTACTGATCCCACTTTTCCCGGTTTCTCCAGTCTTCGTCTGTAATCTTCCACTGTTTGTCCGGATTTTCCTGGCGCGCTTTGAATCGCCGTGCCTGCTCCTCCTTGTCGATCTGCATCCAGAATTTCAGCACCACGGCGCCTTCTCTGGCGAGGTCCCGCTCCATCTCATTGATCTCCCGGTAGGCGCGCTGCCATTCCTGTGTCGTACAGAATCCTTCGATCCGTTCCACCATCACACGGCCATACCAGGTCCGGTCAAAGACAGCGATATGCCCTGCTTTCGGCATCGCCCGCCAGAATCTCCACAGATAATGGTGTGCCCGTTCGATATCGTTGGGGGACGCGGTGGGATTTACCACATAACCCCGCGGATCCATTTTTTCGGTGAGACGTTTGATGGCGCCTCCTTTGCCTCCGGCGTCCCACCCCTCGAAACCAAGCACCACCGGGATCCGTTTGCGGTACAGTTTGCCGTGAAGCTCCTCGATCCGCTCCTGAAGCTTTTTCAGTTTCTTTTTATATTCTTCTTTCTCCATGGGCAGGGACAGATCCACCTTGGAAAGGGTGGATTCCTGAAGCTCAGCATCGGACGGCGTGTGAAGCGGGGCAGGCTGCTGCGGTTCTGCCGGAGCCGTGGCTTTCCGGATTGCTCCGGCCAGTGCTTCCGCCACAAGCGTATAGATCTTTACCGTGGCATATCGGCGGTCCACTGCCTCGATGATATTCCAGGGTGCATAATCTGTATCCGTCCGAAGGATCATCTCTTCGTTCATCTTCTGATAACATTCAAACTCCTCATTCCGTTTCAGATCCTGACGGCTGACCCTCCAGGCGGTATCCTCCGACTCCAGCAGCTTTTTGAACCGCTTTTTCTGTTCCTTCTTATCGATGTCAAGGAAGAATTTGACCAGCACGATTCCCCCATCCGTCAGCTGGCGTTCAAAAGCCAGGATGGAATCAAAGGCTTCCAGCACCTTCGCTTCGCCGGTCTTCTGGTCAAAACGGTCATTGAGTACCCGCCGGTACCAGCTGCTGTCATACAGAGCGATCCTTCCCGCTTCCGGAAGTTTTGTCCAGAAACGCCACAGATAAGGATGCAGCCGTTCTTCCTCCGTTTCATTCTTGACCGGATAAACGGTAAAACCACGGGGATCCAGCGCATGGATCAGCGCGCCGATCTGGGCGCCTTTTCCGGAGGCGCCATATCCTTCAAAAACGATCATCACCGGAATCTTCCGTTCCCGGCATTCCCGCTGAAGTCTTCCAAGCTCCGGTTCCAGCTGCTTCATCCGTTTCTCATACTCTTCTTTTTCCATTTTCTTTGTGAGATCTATTTTCTCCAGCATCCGTTTTTCCTCCTTCTCCATTTGCAGGTATCCCGCTCATGATCCAGCCTGTTTTCCCGCTCTCCCTGATACGTCCGCCATCTGCGCTTTCAGTAAAGGCTCCGTCAGAAAACATTCCTGCTCGATCCCTTTCTTTTCCCGTCGCAGACATTCAATCAGCTCTTCCAGCAGCGGTTCCTCTATCCGTTCCAGTTTTTTCACGATACTTTCCGGAAGATCGTATCCATAGCCCAGCTTCCGGTAATGTTCATACGTTTCCCTGTCCATCCGATATGGCAGTACTTCTGGGAATATTCTTTCCCGAAGATACCGAAAAATACGGATCCCGCCGTAATCCAGATCACTGCTGTGATAATACTGTATTTTCTGCGGCTGATTTCCCGTTTTTTTCTCATCTTCCAGCACTTCTCTCAGACGGATCAGGAACCGGCGTTCTTCCGGTCCGGGAAAACCATGGGCAAAAAGATACAACGTATCCTCCCGAAAAGAAGCCGTCTCAAAATTTGCCTTGTTTTCAATCGTCACAATATTACGAAAAGACTGATCCGGAAGGATCCGCACCTCCCGCATGGTCTGGGTATTCAGAACGACCCCGTAACGATAGTTTTCCACATGCAGGTTCTCTCCATGGAGTTCCAGAGCCAGCGGCCCTTTGAGATACATCTGCGGCGCGTATTCTTTCAGCCCGATCTGTTCCAGAACCTGCGTATCTTCCATCCCATCGTCAGCCGTCTCGCAAAATTCCCTTGCGGCAGATACCAGCCAGTCCTCATACTTGTTCTCAAAGGCTTTCGAATCCTCCAGACAGGCAGCGCTGAAAATTCTTTTATATACAGGTTCCTCCAGAACATCCAGCATCCGCAAGCACGCAAAATACTCTTCGCAGACTTGTTTCGGCAGTGATTTTTCCACCGCGTCCTGTACCTGGGCGAGCAGGCTTTCGTAATACCGGCGGATCCACCCCTTCCGGCAGTGCTCCAGTTCCCGTTCCACCATCTGCTCCATTTCCTGTTTCCTTTTCCAGAGCTGGTATTTCGGATGTTCCCTGCCTGCCAGCCGGTAAAACTCATCCATCTGATCCATGGAATAAGTGATTCCCTTCTCCCGGATCACACTCTTCCCGTCTCCCCAGTGGACCGTCACAAGCCCTCTCGCCTCCAGTTCTTTCGCCTGGCTGATCAGCTCCTGTACACCGACCTGACGGGACAGGTCGGCAATCTCCTTTATGGTCTTGTTTCCTTTCAGAAGTCCCCACTGGCCTTTTGCGCTTCTGTCATTTTTTTCTACGATCACTTCCACAAGCGTCTTCTTCTGCCGCTTTCCTGATTTCTTCTTCCCTGCCATCTGCTGTTCCCTCTTTTTCTTTCTGCTTTCCCACCGCCAGAGTACGTTTGCGCATTCTGTTCCGCGAGATGCACCTCAAGGAAGCGGATCAATCCTCTGATTCTTCCAGATCCGTCCGCAGTTCCTCGAATTCCAGCTTTTCAAATTCCTGAATGGAAATATGACGCTTATTGGGATTCGCGAACAAGAAGGTCTTATCCACGCTGTCCAGATAACTCTGGATCTTGTCATTGGTGGAACTGATGATCGCCTGGAAGCCAAACTGGCGCATCAGTGAAATGCAGGAAGCCACCTTCTCCGCGTCCATTTTGGAGAAAGCCTCGTCGAGGATCACCAGATGGATCGCTGGAGACAGCTGCAGCCTCGGGGACAGATTGATGCGATAAGCCTGCACAAAACTTGCCAACAGAGCCACATACAGCGGGTTCTGTCCCTCTCCTCCGGAATTTTTCCGAAGCATCCGGTCCAGTTTCAGATACATGACTTCCCCATTCTCGCCGCGCACCATCTGTTCCATATCAAAGCTCAGATACGTCCGGTAATCCGCGTATTTCTTCATGTTCTGCTTTGCCTCTTCCAGCTCTGCCGCTGTCGCGTTCTCCGGCGGAAGGAAAATCTCCAGAAGCTCGGAGATCAGCTCGCCGTACTGTTCCTCATGGTTCATCGTAAACAGATCCATCTGGTTTGCCAGATGATTGCTCAGGGCGGACGGAGAGATTTCCAGATTGTCATCCATGAAGACCGGATAAAATTTACCGTCCTCTCCCTTGTTTTTCTCAACGACAAAACGGTATCGGTCCTTTCCGAAATCATTCTGCCCGATGATACGGTTCAGTTCATTCTTCTGCTCGATCGCTTCCTTGATCGCGCTCCGGATTTTATAGATAAAATCATTCTTAAAGATTTCCACAGCTCCCCTTGCCTGTTTCGCCGCACGCTGGGACAATTCATCCAGGTCTTTGTACTGCAGCTTCTCCATCAGTTCATCAAACTGGGTGTTGTCCAGGCGCTCCGAATCAAACGCCCGATTTGGGCGGTGGGTCAGATACGCCACACGCTCCTGGCGCAGACGGGAAAGTGCTTCCTGCGCCCTTCCCTGGGCTTCTGTGTGGCGTCCCTGGAAAGATTTTCTCAGGTTTGTGTAATTTACGGCGCCGTTTCCTCCTCTTGCCTGACCGGCTTTCTTCTCCACATATTCCCGGAACTCCGCAGCGAGTGTTTCATCCTCCGGCAATTCCTTCTGCTTCTCCACAAGCTGGCGGGCGTAATCCTGTTCCTGGGCGATTCCCTGATTGATCTTCGCCTGCGTACGGAACACGGCTTTCTGGATCTCATCCCGCTGGCTGCGCAGTTCTTCCACCCGCTTCTGCAGCTGGTCTTTCTGTTTCTTCCAGGCGTCCACATCCCGCTTCTGCAGCTCTTCAATCTTTCGGGTGAGCGCATCGATCTCCCGCCCGGTCTGGGCAAGTTTCTTTTTCTGCTCCATCCATCCCAGATAAACGGACGGTTCCAGCGGAAGCATCTCAAGCCCCAGAATCTGGTCGGCGGAAGTACATACTTCCAGCAGCGGTTCCAGTTCTTCTTCCAGCTCCCGGATCTGTTCCTCCAGAAGGCGAATCCTCTGGCGGCGGCTCATCTCACCGATATAAGCAAACCGGGTGTAATGCTTCGGGTCGATATGCTGGAATTTGAATCCGCTGTACAGCTCGCAGGTTCTTGTGATTCCCACATTCTGTTCCCGCAGTTCGTCAATCGTCTCACATTTGATCACACGACCCATGAGAAAATCCACATATGCCCGCACAGATTCATTTCTTGTCTCGATCTCCTCCGACAATGCCTGGGGACGTACTTCCCAGCGCTTCTCTGCCACCTTCTCCGTATCCAGAACTGCCACTTTGAAATATTTCTTCTTGTCCATGCCCCGGTAAATTTCCAGAGCATCCTTCGCATATCCCGGCGGCACCACCAGCAGCAGCTTATTTCCTGCCATATAGCCTTCCACTGCGTTTCGCCACGCGTCGTCCCGGACCTCCAGCAGATCGGCAAGGATTTCCACCGGCACCGGATGGCCGGCTTTTTTCTGCAGCTCCCTGCGCAGGATGCTGCGGGCTTCCTCCAGCTCTTTCGGATAAGCGGCGCTTCCCTGGCGAAGTTCTTTCAAGGTATCTTCCGCTTCTTTTTTTTCTCTGCGGATCCTTCGGATTTCCGACTCCGCCTCGGACTTCTGCCGGCGGACATCCTTCTGGATGCCGTCAAATTCCTCCCGGAGTTTTCTCAGTTCTTCCTCCGGAATCGTTCCCTTTTCAAAGCTTTCAATCTTCCACAGCACGGGATTCGGCGTAATCTCCTGCTCCTCCCATTCTTTCAGGCGGCGCACCGTATCCTGCCAGTTTTTCACGCCTTCCCCGTAGCTGCTCTGAAGTTCATACAGGTTCTTCAGAGAGGAAAGGAGCTCCTCATAACCGGAGGCATTGATCTTCCCGATCAGCTTTTCTTTCTCTTCCTCCAGTTTCCCGATGGTCTTTTCCAGCTCCTTCTGATTCAGCTCCTGCTTTTTCACATCCTCCTGGTGGTTTTTCACCTGCATCCGGACAGACGTTTCCAGCTCTCGCAGTTCCAGCACCTCCAGCGCGCTCTGGAAATACCTCAGCCGGATCACTTCTCTTTCCTTTTCCTGATAGCTGTCGAAAGTACTGCGGATTTTCGTCAGTTCTTCCACTTCCGCCTGGATATCCCGGATGCGCCGGCAGAGCCTTCCATACTGCGTGACACTTTCCTGCATATCCTCAATGTGAATCTCCTGCTCCATACAGATATATTCCCGCACAAATTCAGAAAGCTTCATATTCATACGGAATGGGATCGCACGCTTGAACAACCTGGGGAAACGCTCCGGATTCAGTCCTCCCAGATAGTCGCTGTACATTTTTGCCCGGAACCTCTCATTGGTCGTCTCAAAATAATAATCTTCCGGGTTCATCGTACTCCGGATGTCCGTGCGGATCTCATCGATGGTCATGGCACGTTTCGGCGTCCGGTAGCCATGTGCCGGAAGGGAACCCTTATGCCAAAAGAAAATCTTACTGTAATTGTTGGTTCCGCAGGAGACGTCAAAAGCCACACCGATACACTGGCGCTCCCGGGTATCGGTTCGCTCCAGCTCCATAACGATCGTTGAAGAAAAATCTTCATTTCTCAGATATGTATAGGAATTGTTGTCGTCCACACTGACCATTCCCCGCAGATATTCCATCAGGGTACGGTCCGATTCGTCGGTTGCCGCTTTGTTGAAGAACCCGCGGCCATCGGTATTGGCGTACAGAAGGATCTGAAGGGCATCGATGACTGTGGATTTTCCGCTGCCGGAATGTCCGGTAAAAAAATTCATTTCCTTGTGGAATTTCAGGATTTTCCGGTCAATATAATGCCAGTTGTTCAGGCACAGACGGTTCAGTGCTTCATATGGTGCTGTCATCGTCCTCTCCTTCCTCATTTGCGTATGCCTTCGCCACTCTCTGGATCTCCTCCCCCATCAGAAGCATGTTGATGGTTGGGTAGATCAGAAATCTGGCGTCAGGCTCCAGTTCTTCTCCGCTGTCAATAAAATCGATCATCTGATATTTCTTCAGAATGCGGACAGCGCTACGCACCTCCGCTGCCGGCGGCTGTCGGCTGAGCAGCTTAAAACTGTCCATCTTCTCCTGGACCTGCGCACGCGTCGTCACCACATAACTGCTGGTGGACGCAGACACCATCTGTTCATCATAAATCACTTTCAGCATCAGCAAAAATTTCGTTGTATACTCGGAAAGCCTCGGACCAGCCTGTCCTTCCTCCGGCAGCAGCCAGATGATCCCGTCCGTCAGCTCTTCCCGCACCGTAAAACCAGCCAGCGCAAAGTATTCTTTCAAAAATTCCAGGTGCTGGTCACAGACACGAAACTCGTGATTCAACTGCATTCTTTTACTTTTTCTGTCGTATTTCCGTTCCAGCACATAGGTCTGATTCATCAGAAGCCGGATGGCTCTCTGCAGCGCTTCCCTCTCCTGTGCTTCCATTTCATCGGTATAAGGTATCATGCTATGTTATCCGTTCTCACTTTCTTTTCGTTTTTTCTGTAACCATTCAGCCAGCTGAACGGTTACGAACCGTTACTTTTTCTGTTCTCTCACGAACGCCGCTCAAATTTCAGCTTCGGATACCGGTACTGACCGTTGTCAATGGTTTCTTCCAGCGCGGTGACGCGGTATCTGCTTCCTCTGCGCAGGGCATAGTCATAGGCAAGGATCAGCTTTTCAAAGGTTTCAAAATCCCGGACCGTTTCCTGTTCCGTGACAAAGATCCCTTCCGGACTGTGGCTGTCGAGAAATTCCTCGATCTGCCGGCGGCTGTACCGGTTGTGTGTCTGATTCATCCGGAGGATCTCTTCCCTGGTCAGTTCCGGCTGAACCTCCTCTTCCCGCTCCGCAGCCTGAAACGCAGCCCTTCCTTTTCTCTTCCGGTAAAAACGTTCCCTGTTCATCACTTCCATACCGGTAAAATGCATCGCCTGCGCCGCTTCCTGCAGCGCTTCGGACTGAAGTTCCGGCCGATCCGAAATGCTGTTCAGAAAACGGATGATCTGCCCTTTCGTATCACGGTCTTCATTGATCAGATAATTCAGCCGCATGACGGTTGTCCGTACGTAACGGGAATGCTCCCGGTCCATCAGAAAGATTCTCCGCTCAATATCGTCGAACGCCCGGCTGATCTCCTGGGCAAGTTCCCGTTCCCGGCGGCATTTTTCCAGCAGTCGGCGGATGTCTTCCCGCTGCTTTCCCTCTGTCTTTTCTGTCCCTTCGCCGGATTCCTCCGTCAGATCCTCCAACTCCAGTTTCTCCGCCCGGCGGGCTGTCTTTTCCAGGATTTCCTTCAGCCATTTCTGAATATCATTTTTGTACAGATAAAAATTATCGGAAGTTTTCAGAATATGATACTTTTTCTGCACCACTTCCTCCACATAACCGTGGAGATGTTCTTCCAGAAGTGTCCCATAAGAATCCGCAGACAACAGTTCCGTAAAGAAACGATTCATATTATGGAGCATCGTCTGAAGGCTTTTATTCAGGATCTTTGTATTCTGAAGCGCGCCTTTCAGGAGACTCAGATCCTCTCTGGCATCATGGATATAAGAAAAAACAGAGGCATAGACATTGCGGATATAGACTTCTGCCGCATCGTCCTCCTCCTGATACAGGCGCTCAAAAGCCTCCAGAAACACTGCCGCATAATCCGGGATCACAATATGGGTGATTCCCTGCATATAATCCTCCAGGCGGTTCAGCCACCCGGCACGCACCAGCCAGTTCAGAGTCCGTGCCGCCGGGGGCTGGATCCGCTCCAGCTCCGTCTCATTTTCCTCTTCCTCCAGCTTCAGCCGCTGGGCCGTAAAGCACTGTTCAATGACCTGCTGGGCTGCCTCCTGGCTGATAAAGTAATTGTTGTACTGGTATTCTTCATTGACGCTGCGGAGCGCTTCCATATAAATGAAACGGTTTTTGGAACGGAACAGTCCCCAGAACTGCTCCGGTACCGATTCGATCATCGGCATGGCAGCACCTCCCGCAGCACCCTTGTCCCGTTTCCATACCACATTCCTTCCAGTTCCATCTCGGAAATCCCCGCCTTGCGAAGCGCCTCCCAAAGAAGTACAAACTGATCCGGCCCGCCGATCTCCAACGTTCCTCTGATCCCGTCAAAATCGCTTCCCAGCGCCAGCACCCCGGAACCTCCTTTTTCACGGAGATACAGCACATGGCGCACCATATCACTGACCCGGCTGACACCTCCTTCTCCAAGGAAATCCGGTGCAAAGTTCAGACCGATGATCCCGCCGGACTCGGCGACCGCACGGATCATCTCATCGGTAAGGTTACGCGGATGGCCAATCACCGCCCTGGCATTGGAATGGGACGCGACAAACGGCTTTTTGCTGTATTTCTGTACATCCCAGAATCCATCATCGGACAAATGGGAGACATCCACAAGGATCCCAAGGCGGTTCATCTCCTGCACCGCCTCGATTCCCAGAGGCTTCAGCCCGCCTTCCATCCCATTGGGAAAACCGAACGCATTTTCATAGTTCCAGGTCAGTGTGATCAGCCGCACACCCAAGTCAAAGACTTTCTGTACATTTTCCAGACTGCTTCCGCAGACGCCGCCGTCCTCGATGGTCAGCAAAAGCCCGGTCTTTTCTTCCTGAAAGCACCGGTCCAGTTCCTCCCCGCTGCGCACCGGCAGCAGGCGGTCCGGATACTGCTCCAGCACATCCTGCCAGACATGCTGTACCCGCAGAAATTCCTCCATGCTTTTCTGCTCCCTGGACTCTGCCGGAAAACTCCCGGTAGGTACAAAGGCCGCACAGCACTGCACGCGGACACCGGCCTTTTCCAGCCGCTCCAGATCTACCATATGGGTATTTTTTTCAAAGCTTTCTTTCTCAGGTTTCAGCATCGTAAGCGTATCACAGTGAAAATCTATTATATTCATCCTGGTCTTCCTTTCCTGCACTTCCAAACAAATGTTTTTTCTATTTTAGCACAGGATACAGAAAAAAACCAGCCGAACTGTCACCAGACCACGGTTGTCTGCAACAGTTCGGCCGGCTGAACACGGTCGTATTTACTGTTCCGCTACTGCCTGGAACGCCAGTTCCAGATCTTCCAGGATATCGTCAATGTGCTCGGTTCCTACGGAAAGACGGATGGTATTCGGATGGATTCCCTGCTCTGCCAGTTCTTCTTCCGTACACTGGCTGTGCGTCGTTGTCGCCGGATGAATGACCAGCGACTTTACATCAGCCACATTGGCAAGCAATGAAAACAGTTCCAGATGATCGATAAACGCCTTCGCTTTCCGGTCATCCCCCTTGATCTCAAAGGTGAAAATCGATCCGCCGCCGTGAGGAAAATACTTCTGATACAGTCTCTGCTGCTCCCTGTCCTCCGTGACCGACGGGTGATGAACCTTTTCCACCTGCGGATGTCTGTTCAGGTACTCTGCAACCTTCCATGCATTTTCCACATGTCTTTCCACCCTGAGCGAAAGCGTTTCCAGCCCCTGAAGAAACAGGAACGAGTGGAACGGAGAGATGGTCGCTCCGGTATCCCGCAGCAGCACGGCGCGGATCTTTGTCACAAAGGCTGCCGGTCCTGCGGCTTTTGTAAAGCTGACACCGTGATAACTTGGATTCGGCTCCGTCAGAGACGGAAACTTCCCGGAAGCTTCCCAGTCAAACCTGCCCCCGTCCACGATCACGCCTCCGATCGCCGTTCCATGTCCGCCGATAAATTTCGTCGCCGAATGAACCACGATATCCGCTCCATATTCCACCGGCCGCACCAGATACGGAGTGGCAAAGGTATTGTCAACCACCAGCGGAATCTTATGTTCGTGGGCAATCTCAGCGATTGTTTCAATATCCACCACTTCCGAATTGGGATTTCCCAGCGTCTCAATATAAATCGCTCTCGTATTTTCACGGATTGCTCCGCGTACAGCGTCCAGATCAAAAATATCCACAAAGGTTGTTGTGATCCCATATCTTGGCAGGGTATGCTCCAGCAGATTATAAGTTCCTCCGTAAATATTGTCCGCCGCTACAATATGCTCTCCCGCTCCCGCAAGATTTTCAATGACATAAGTAACTGCAGCCGCTCCGGATGCCACCGCAAGGGCTGCCACTCCTCCTTCCAGGGCTGCGATCCTCTTCTCAAATACGTCCTGGGTAGGATTGGTCAGTCTTCCATAGATATTTCCCGCATCCGTCAGATCAAATCTGGCCTGTGCCTGTGCCGAATTTTCAAATACGTAAGACGCTGTCTGATAAATGGGAACCGCACGTGCCCCTGTCGCGCTGTCGGGCTGTTCCTGTCCTACATGCAGCTGCAGCGTTTCAAATTTCAGGTTTCTCTTTTTTCCAGTCTTTCTTTCCATAGCCATTTTCCCCTTTGTCGTCCTGTTTTGTTTTCATCTGTTTACAAACCCATTGTACCCAAAGGCTGGCTGCCTGTCTAATACGTAAAACAGACAGCTGGCTATCATTTTTTCTTATATCGTTTTCTTTATTTCTTCCAGATACTGTTGTGCCAGCGGGCTCAGATCCATTCCTTTCCGCTGAACATATCCGATCACAATTTCTTCCGTCTCTTTCAGCGGAACCGCCCGGTATTCATCTCCATTCAATTCCTCGCAGATTTTCCCGGAACACAGGGTATAACCGTTCAGCCCGACCATCAGGTTGAGCATAGTCGCCCGGTCATTGGCGTGGATACTTCTTTTATAATCATAAGTGCTCATCATTTCCTCCGCCAGGAAAAACGAATTGTTACTGCCCTGATCAAACATCAGACATGGATATTCCTTTAACTCCTCTATGGATATCCGGGACCACCCCGCCAGCGGGTGGCCTTTCCACAGATATACATACGTTTCACAGGAAAACAGCGGATGAAATTCCAGATAATTCTCCCGGAACAGCTTTTCCAATGCCGCCCGGTTAAACTCATTTTGATACAGGATTCCAAGCTCACTTTTAAAATTTCTCACATCCAAGATCACTTCCTGGGTCTTTGTCTCATAGACGGCAAATTCATATTCATCCATTCCGAACTGCCGGACCAGCTCCACAAATGCCTTCACCGCAAAAGAATAGTGCTGCATGGAAACACTGAATTTCTTTTTCTCCGCAGTTCTCCGGACAAAGCGATCCTCAATCAGCTGATACTGCTCCAAAAGCTGCCTTGCATACCCGAGAAACTCCTCCCCCTCCGGCGTCGGGATCACTCCCTTGCTGGTGCGCCGGAAAATTTGAAATCCTATCTCATTCTCAAGTTCCCTGACCGCGCCGGAAAGATTCGGCTGCGACACAAAAAGCAGCTTTGCCGCTTCATTCATGGAACTGCACTGTGCCGCCGTGGTTACATATTTGAGCTGTAAAAGTGTCATATTCTGTCTCTCCCTTTCAAAAAAAGCAGCGGTTCCGTTCGATCTGCCCGGAAACCGCCGCTTTCAAAGATCTGCATCCTGTAAACATATCCTGCCCGGAGGGCTTTCCTTTTTCCAAAAAGAAAAAGGACACCCGAATATCAGGCATCCTTCCAACAGTCAATAGGGGAATCGAACCCCTGTTTCCGCCGTGAGAGGGCGGCGTCTTAACCGCTTGACCAATTGACCGCGTCAACATGTATTATCATACACTATGTCGGGACAAAATGCAAGCTTTTTTTTCAATTTTTTCATTTTTTTATTTTAGAGTCAAATCTAGCGCGTGTTTGAAAATTCATTCCTGTAATTTCGATTACCAGGTCTTCATAATCTGAATCATTTCTTCTTCATAAGCGCCCGTCAGATCCTCCGACCTTCCGCTGGTCCGCAGATTCGTCTCCGCGCCATAAACACCGTTGTCCTCAAATTCCCAGATGTGATAGCTCAGTCCACGATGATCAAAATCTATGCTCCCAAGCCCATCCTCTTCCGTGTACGTGTACGGATACTGCTTTTCTTTTAAATATTCCTGCACTTTTTCCAGTCTCACAGACAGTTTCCCTCCCTTTCCTTTCCTTTTCTTTCTCCGTTTTCTATATTTCCGGCTCCTTTTCTCATCCGATTCCGCCGAAAAAGATTCCAAGAATGTAAACTCCCAGGGTCA
>CABUPZ010000034.1 GCA_902493585.1 uncultured Fusicatenibacter sp.
GCTGCGTTTCTTTTCCACCGTCCCCCACATTTAAAAAAATCTTGTGTTTTTGGGGAAAGTCGGATACAATAAGAAGTAAGTTATGCATATACAAGGGACCTTTGCGCGGCAAGCGAAAAGGAGTTATGCTGATGAAAAAAAGAAATTATTTTTCTGTATTCTTAACGCTGGCGGTTCTGCCGGCCCTGTTGCTCTGCGGTTGTGAGGATACCGCAGTGTCATATTCCATCGCCGGGGAACCCCAGGCGGTTTCAGAGTCTGTGGACGGAGGTGCTTCTGCGGCAGACAGTTCTTCGGTAACCGGTGATGTTTCTGCAGTCGGAAGCGCTTCTGCAACCGATTCCTCCCAGGAAGAGCAAAAGATTGAAAATCAGGAAAAGGAACCGGAAGCCGTTCTGATACAGGTGTATGTCTGCGGTGCGGTGGCAAGTCCGGGGGTGTATACGCTTCCGGAGGGAAGCCGTGTTTATGAGGCGGTGGAGATGGCAGGAGGGCTTCTGGATACGGCAGATCCAAGGGCGCTGAATCAGGCAAGGATGTTGTCGGACGGCGAACAGGTGACGGTCCTGACTGTGGAAGAGGTGCAGAACGGCGAAAACGTGGAACAGAGCAGCGCGGGGGAAGATCCTTCCGGTGTTTCCGACGCTTCCGATGGAGGAAAGGTAAACATCAACACGGCGGACGAGGCGGAGCTGACGACCATTCCGGGAATCGGGGAAAGCCGGGCGAAAGCGATCATCGCTTACCGGGAAGAAAACGGAAAATTTGAATCGATTGAGGACATTATGAAAATCGAAGGCATTAAGGAAAAAATGTTTGATAAAATAAAAGATTCTATAACCGTTTCATAAGGTTGTAACATGCGCCGGGATGGACGGTAAAGGGTATAAGGAGATAGATATGGCGAAAAAGGTACTGGTAGTAGACGACGAGAAACTGATTGTAAAAGGAATCCGCTTCAGTCTGGAACAGGATGGCATGGAAGTGGACTGTGCCTATGATGGAGAGGAAGCGCTGACGATGGCGCGGGAGCATGAGTACGATATGATCCTGCTGGATATCATGCTGCCTAAAATGGACGGCATTCAGGTATGCCAGCAGATCCGGGAATTCTCCAGCGTGCCGATCATCATGCTGACGGCGAAGGGGGAGGACATGGACAAGATCCTCGGACTGGAATACGGCGCGGATGATTATATTACCAAACCGTTCAATATCCTGGAAGTCAAGGCGAGGATCAAGGCGATCATGCGCCGGACTGCCAAGCCTGCCGTCAAGGAAGAGAAGGCAAAAGTGGTTCAGGCAGGCGATCTGAAACTGGACTGCGAGGGACGCCGCGTATTTATCGGAGACCGGGAGATCAATCTGACGGCGAAAGAGTTTGACGTTCTGGAGCTTCTCGTGTTCAATCCCAACAAAGTGTACAGCCGGGAAAATCTGCTGAATATTGTCTGGGGCTATGAGTATCCGGGCGATGTCCGCACGGTGGATGTGCATATCCGCCGGCTGAGAGAGAAGATCGAACCGAATCCGAGCGAACCGAAATACGTACATACGAAGTGGGGAGTGGGTTATTATTTCCAGGCTTAATTTCAGAAAAAAGATAAAGTGGAAATTTCTGCGGAGCCTCCGGTTCCGTATTACCGTGATCCTGGTGATCATTGGAATTGTCCCGATGATTATCGTGGAAAAGGGAATTGTTGAGAGTTATGAGGACCGGGCAGTTGCGGTCCGGAGCATCACGGTAAAGAATCAGTGTGATATTATCTGCGACCAGATGGTGCAGCAGAATTATCTGAAGGATCAGAGCTCTGAGACGATCAATGCGGAACTGAATATCCTGAATAATATTTACGGCGGCCGGGTGTTGATCATCGATGAGAATTTCCGGATCGTCAAGGATACGTATGATCTGGACCGGGGAAAAACGATGGTTTCCCAGGAGGTCATTGACAGCTACAATGGGAAGGATACCAGCCGTTACGACTCCAAGAGCAGTTATATTGAGATGACGATCCGCATCCAGGACAAGGAGAGGAAAGAGACCCTTGGCGTGATGCTGATGAGCGTTTCCACAGATGAGATCCAGGCAAATATGAATATCCTGGAGCAGAAGGGGACAATGATGCTGATGATCGTCATGGTCCTGGTTCTGGTGCTGGGCTATTTCCTGTCCGGGATCCTGGTGCGCCCGTTCCAGAAAGTCACCCGTTCCATTGAGGACATCACAGACGGATTTCTGGATGAAAATATTTCCGTTCCGGACTATCTGGAGACGGAGCTGATCACCGACGCCTTTAACAAGATGCTGGCACGTGTGCGGACGTTGGATGAGTCCCGCCAGGAATTTGTCTCCAATGTCTCCCATGAATTGAAGACGCCGCTGGCGTCGATCAAGGTGCTGGCGGATTCCCTGAATGCTCAGGAGAATGTTCCTCTGGAACTGTATCAGGAGTTCATGCAGGACATTACGGAAGAGATCGACCGGGAAAATCAGATCATCACGGATCTTCTGTCACTGGTGAAACTGGATAAGAAGGCGGCGGATCTGAATATCACGTCCATGAACATCAACGATCTGCTGGAGCTGATCCTGAAACGTCTCCGTCCGATCGCAGCGGAAAAAAAGGTGGAACTGATCCTCGACAGCTTCCGGCCGGTGAATGCGGAGGTGGATGAGACAAAGCTGACGCTTGCGATCTCCAATCTGGTAGAAAACGGAATCAAGTATAATGTGGAGGGAGGCTGGGTGAAAGTCTCTCTGAACGCTGACCATAAATACTTTTACGTGACCGTGGCGGATTCCGGAATCGGTATTCCGAAGGAATCCCTGGATCATATTTTTGAGAGATTTTACCGTGTGGACAAATCTCACTCCAGGGAAATCGGAGGAACCGGTCTCGGCCTGGCGATTGCAAGGAGCATCATCGTCATGCACCGGGGTGCGATCAAGGTTTACAGTAAGGAAAACGAGGGGACGACATTCTCCGTTCGTATTCCTTTGACTTATCTGGCTTAGGAGGTGGGAATATGAGACGACTTCTTGCAGTTCTGATGGCGCTTATCCTCCTGACCGGATGCAGCCAAAACGGTGAGGCAGAGGCTCCATCGGAATATTTTATGTATTACCTGTCCTTGGAGGCGAATAAGGTTGTGGAGAATGCCTATGAGCCGGAGGCGTCCTCCGGGGATGAAATGATCCAGGAGTTTGTGGAAAGGCTCAACGAAACACCAGAAGAGGAAGATTATCAGCGTCTGATGCCGAAGGATGTGAAGATTGACAGCTATTCGCTGGAAGACAGTACGCTGACGCTGACGATCAGCGGCGATTATGAGAAGATGGAACGGCCGAGAGAGGTGCTGGTACGTGTCGGACTGGTGCGCGCGTTTACGCAGATCCCCGGCGTTGACCGGGTACAGATCATGACGGAAAACGGGGAGCTGAAGGATTCCTCTGGAAATGCCATTGGCGCGATGACCAGGGAAAGCTTTTTGGAAAATACGGGCAGTGAGATCAATAATTATCAGTATACGACCCTGACTCTGTATTTTGCCAATGCAGCGGGAGACAAACTGGAGCCGGAGACCCGGTCGGTCTATTACAGTACCGGCGTTCCGCTGGAGCGTGTGGTTGTGGAGCAGCTGGTCAAAGGCCCGGCGGAGGAAGGGCATTATGCGGTCCTGCCGTCCGATACGAATATTCTGAGTGTCACAACTTCGGAAAACATTGCCTATGTGAATTTTGACAATACTTTTATGAACGGCACAGTGAATGTCCTTCAGGAAATCCCGATTTATGCATTGGTGAATTCTATCACAACCAACTGCCCGGTGCAGAGGGTACAGTTCTCCATTGACGGCGAGAGCGATGTAACCTTCCGGGAAAGTATGAAACTGAATCAATTTTATGAAAGAGACCTGTCTTATCTGGAGGAAAACAGTGAATGAAAAAACGGCCGATGTGCCTGGTGTGTCTTGGACTTGCACTGGGTATCTGGCTGATGCGCCTGGTCGGGCTTCCTGTCTTCGGGGAGCCCGAGCAAGGGCGGCTGGAGGCTCTGGTTCAGTCAGAAGAAACCGTACAGGTCCGGGGACAGGTTCAGGACTATGAAATCAAAGACAATTCGAAAAGCTATCTTATCACATCTTGTGTTCTCAAAGTTCAGGAGAACGAAATTCCAGTAAAAAAATTATATCTGATCACGCAGCAGGAAGAGTTGTTTTCCACAGGAAGCGTGATAAAAACGGAAGGGATTCTGGAGGCGACGGAACAACCGGCGAATCCGGGGCAGTTTGACGCGGCATCCTGGTACGCTGCGAAAGGAATCTTTTATACCATGTGGGCAGAGGAAATCCAGGAGGTGCAGGTTGCAGAACCGGGAATCCGCGACTGGCTGAAACAGCTGCAGAACCGCATGGCGCAGCGGCTGGCTGTGATGCTGCCGGAATCACAGGCGGGAATTCTTTCCGCGATGCTGCTTGGAGACAAATCTCTTTTGGAGCCTGAGACGAAAGCAGTCTATCAGATGGGCGGGGTGCTGCATGTGCTCAGCATTTCGGGACTGCATTTATCCATGCTCGGGATGGGACTGTACCGTCTGCTTCAGAAAACCGGGTGCCACAAAGCCGTAAGTTCCGTTCTTGCAGTGGCGATGATGGCGCTCTATACCATTTTCACCGGAAACGGGGTTGCCACCAGGAGAGCATTTCTGATGTTTACGATTATGGTGATCGGCGGCCTGATCGGGCGGACCTACGATTCCCTCAGCGCCCTGGCGCTGGCGGCGGTCATCACGTTGATCGGGCAGCCGGAAAATCTTCCTTACAGTGGGTTTATCCTGTCCTATGCTGCGGTTCTCGGCGCAGCGCTGGTGTGGCCTTTGTGGAAAAAAGGCAGAAGAACAGGAGCGGCTGTGGAAAGGGCGGGCGTTTTCCGGTCAGCGGCGGGGAATACAGGCATATCCAGACAATCTTCTGGAAAAGAGAAAGGATTCCATACGGATGAAAAAACAGCCGGGGAGAAGGAGGAGAGGATTCGGCAAAAGAAAAAAGCAGTACTTCAATTCTGGACAGGTCTGAAGGAAAACGCTTTGGCATGCACAGCGATCACGCTGACCACACTTCCGCTGACGGCTTACTTTTTCTATGAAATCCCGCTCCTGTCCATTTTGCCGAATCTGCTGATCCTTCCGACGATGGTCTGGGTCATGGGTTCCGGCATTCTCGGATGCTGTGCAGGGATGTTTTCCGTAACCTTAGGGAAATTACTGCTGCTTCCCGCATCCCTGCTGCTGTGTCTGTATGAGGCGGTGATGAAAGGGATGCAGAGGATCCCGGGAACGGTCTGGATTTGCGGACAGCCATCCTTTGTCCAGGTGATTGTGTATTATCTCCTTCTGACAGCGCTGCTTTTGGGGATTTCCTGGGTTTCAAGGGAGGAAAATGTGGAAAAACCACTTGCTGTTTTCTGGTTTTCGTGGAAAGGCAGGATTTTTCAGGGAGGATTTCTTGTGATTGCTGTGGTCTGTCTGCTGTTCCGGTGGAATCCTCCGCTTTCCATTACGGCTCTGGATGTGGGGCAGGGAGATTCTCTGGCGGTTCGTGAAGGAAGCAGAACAACGTGGCTGATCGACGGAGGGAGCACGGACGAAAAGAAGGTTGGAAGTTACCGGATCCTGCCTTATCTGAAAAGCCAGGGGATTGGAACCCTGGACGGCATTTTTGTGACCCATTCGGACGATGACCATGTGAATGGGATACAGGAACTTCTGGAACTTTCCGCCGGAAATATGACCGCCCTCAGAATCCGGCAGCTTTTCCTGCCCGTATGGATGAAGGAAAGCGAAATCGGAAAAGATCTGGAACGCCTGGCAGATGAGGCAGGGGCAGCCGTCCGATATATACAAAAGGGCGACATGGTTTCTGCCGGGGGTCTGACGATGAAGGTGCTCCATCCGGATGGGGAAGATTATCAGCAAGAGCCAAATGCAGGCAGCCTTGTATTGGCTTTGAACTACGGAGACTTCGATGCCCTTCTGACCGGGGATGTGGAAGCGGACGGAGAGGAAAAGCTTCTGGAAGAACTTCAAACATCCAGCCGGAATGACAGCCCGGAAAACTTTCCGGGAAATCCAGGGCAGTCCGTGGACGATGAGACAGAAACCAACTGGGAATACCTGAAAGTAGCGCACCACGGTTCGAAAAACTCAACGCCGGAAGAATTTCTGTCAGCGGTATCTCCCGAAGTGAGTATCATTTCCTGTTCCGCATCCAGTAGGTACGGACACCCCCACCGGGAACTCCTGGAACGTTTGTGGGCCGCCGGAACAGATGTCTACACAACCCCAGATAATGGAGCGATTACCTGCATTACAGATGGAAAGAGGTACAGAATCAGAGGATACCGAGATACGATATTATGTGAACGAAAAAGTTCCTGATTCAGATAGTTGCAGATTCGTAGATTTGTTTTCAAATGAAAGGCATAAGATTTTGTGTTACATTTTACTGATTTACCAAAGAATCTGCGGATGCATAAATCTATGAATCTTCCGGTGTCAAAGAACAGAAAAACACCCCGCGCAGGGAGTTTTTCATCCGCTTTGCTCAACAAACTGCCCCGAAAAATTCAGGAAAACCGCGATTCGCTCTTGACAAATATCCGCAAATAGCATAAAATAATAAAGCATGTTTCGAAGGAACGCCCGTGTCTGTTCCCGAAACACAGAACTCAAATCTTAGAAAATATCAAATGAAAATTCAGTTTGGAGGTGTACAGTTTGGCTAACATTAAATCCGCAAAGAAAAGAATCCTTGTCAATCAGACAAAGGCTGCACGTAACAAAGCAATCCGTTCTGCAGTGAAAACTTCTATCAAGAAAGTAGATGCTGCAGTTGCTGCGAATGATAAGGCAGCAGCAAATGCCGCATTAACAGATGCGATCTCTACGATCAGCAAGGCTACTTCTAAAGGCGTTTATCACAAGAACAACGCTGCAAGAAAAGTTTCCCGCCTGAGCAAAGCTGTAAACTCAATCGCATAAATAAATAGAACATAAAAACTCCCGGTCATACCGTCATGTGACCGGGAGTTTTTTATAATCATACATAATCATCAGAAACTGTATATTCAGGTATTGTGCGTTCAGGAACTGTACTTGATGATCAGAAGTTCCACGCTCATCACGTCGGTGAGCCGTCCGGTTTTCACCGCTTCTTCGGTATCCACACAGTCTTCGACGGCTTTTTTCAGCGCTTCGCGGTCATATTTCCTTGCCATCGGAAGATAATTTCTCACGACAAAATTCTGCAGGCCGGTGCGTTTGGCGATCGTAGCCTGGTCGCAGCCTTCCGCCGCCAGCTCTTTGACCTGAAGGAGCAGGTTGAACTGTCTTGCCAGGAGAAAAAGAATCCTCATCGGCGGTTCTTTCAGCGCCAGAAGGTCGTAATACAGGTCAAGCGCCTGGCGCTGCCGTTTTTCCGTGACCGCCCGGATCATATCGAAGATCCGATTGGAAATCTGTGTGGTGCATACCGCCTCAATGTCGGCGGAGGTGATCACGTCGCGCCCCATCGTATAGGAAAGAAGTTTTTCCAGTTCTTTTTCAATATTTCCCATGTCCGTTCCGGTTTTTTCCAGAAAAAGCTCCATATCCGGTCGGGTAATCTTTTTGTTTTCCTTTTTCAGGATACTGAGCACCCAGGTCATCAGCGTCTTATCATCCTGTGTGGCGAATTCTACCGCACGGCCATATTTCTGTATGGCTTTGTACATGCGGTTTCTCTTGTCCACTTCATCCTCCACAAAAAGAAAGCAGATGTAGTCGGGAAGCTCTGCCATATAATCGGCAAGTTCCTCTGTTTTGTTTTTAAAAAAGCCGGTGTTTTCCATCTGGATGACCCGCCGGTCAGCAAAAAAAGGCATTGTTTCCGCAAGATCGATAACTTCCCGTACATCGATGCCCTTCCCCTCAAAGCGGGAAACGTTCATGGTATCGTCGGGAGAAACGAGAGCGCTGAGCAGACGGTGTTTGTACTGCTGTTTCAGATAGGCTTCACTGCCGTAGAGCAGATACGCCTTTTTGTATTCCTGATTTTTGATGTCTTCGATGATACTTTTCATGTATCCTCCATTTCTGCCGCAGTACGGATGCTGCCCGGATGACGGCAGGCTGCGGTCTGTAGTAGCTTTATTTTAAGCTATTTTCCAGAGGAAGACAAGCGGTAATTAATTTTGCGCGGCATGAGTAAAAAATCGTTATATGGGGATGCTTATTCCCGTGGGCAACGAGCCAAGCGGACATGCTTGCATGTCCATTTGGCGACTGCCGCGAGGGTCAAATACCCCGCAGCGCTGCAAGTTTGCTACCCTGTAGTTTGCTGAGGGGTATTTGACTTCAGAGTGCAGCGATCCAATACTGTCAACAAAGGGAGCGAAAGGAGATTGCCATGATTGGAAGGTTTAAGGTCCGCACAGACCTTGCGATGGAAAACGGCGAAAAATTTGAGAAAGACCGTGTGGAAATTCCGGGAGTAGAGATTAAAAAGCGGTACAACCGGGGACGTGAGCTTTGGACCACGTTGGTAAAGATTGAGACGGAACAGGGGGCGAGATTGATGGAAAAGCCCATGGGAACGTATATTACGATGGAGGCCCCGAATCTGGCGGTTCCGGATGACGAGTATCACCGGGAGATTTCGGAAGAGATTTCCCGGTGCCTGAAAAAAATGCTTCCCAAAGATCAGGATTGTTCCGTGCTGGTCGTGGGGCTTGGAAACCGGGAGATCACTGCGGACGCCCTTGGCCCGATGGTGGTGGATAATCTTCGCATCAACCGCCATATCGTCAATGAATATGGCGCCGCGGCGATGGCAGAGGATCATGTGATTCGTGTCAGCGCGCTGGTTCCCGGCGTCATGGCTCAGACGGGCATGGAGACTCAGGAGATCGTACAGGGCGTGATCGAGGAGACGAAACCGGATGTACTCGTGGTGATCGACGCTCTGGCGGCGCGGAGCATCAAACGGCTGAACTGTACGATCCAGCTGACGGACACAGGGATCAGTCCCGGATCCGGGGTGGGAAATTACAGGAACGGTCTGAATCAGGAGACGATGAAGATCCCGGTGATTGGTATCGGAGTTCCGACAGTGGTGGATGCCGCGACGATTATCCATGATGCCGTGGCGGAGCTGCTGGAATCTCTGGAAGAATCGGAGATGGATGAATTTCTCTCAGAGCTGATCAGCCCTTCCCTGATGACCATGTATGTGACGCCGAAGGATATTGATGAGACGGTGAAGCGTCTGAGCTTTACGATTTCAGAGGGACTGAATCTGGCGTTTTCCTGACTGCATGATTATGATACAACAGGTCTTTCCGGGAAAGGTTGGACATATCATGATTAAAGGTGATGATATGAAGAATCTGGAAAAGAAGGTGCGCACGGCGCTGATTCTGTGCGTGATCGTTGTGGGAATTTATCTGGCAGGAAAATGCAGAGACATATGGGAACGGGAGAGCGGCGGAAAGGGCGGGAGGATCCTCGGCCAGGCGTATGTGCAGGCAGGCACGCTTGCGGCAGAGAGTTTTCTTCCCGTGCTGTCTTACGGGCAGGAGCAGGCGCCGGAGGACTTTTTTTCTGCGGTGCTGAGAACGGTGGGAGAGCAGTTTCCGATCCTCTCCTTTCAGGAGACGGACTGTGGCGAGGAGGAGATCATCGAGGATGCGGAGACTGCAGAGGCGATCCGGGAGGAAAATGAAAAACTCATCGCACAGAAGCTGGAAGCGGAAAATCAGGCGCAGGCGGTAACAGAGGAAAATCAACAGGTACAGGAGACGCAGAGCGACGGAGGGGACCAGGGGAAGGCGCAGGAAACTTCTCAGATTCCGGAAGGAACGGCGACTCAGAAGCAGGTGGAGATTCCCAGAGAGCAGCTCACAGATTTCAATTATCTTCTGAACAATTTTTTTGTGGTCGATCCTACCACCACAGCGCTGGAGTCCCAGATCAATGTGGACACTCTCCTGGGAAAAGACATGAAGCTGGAGAAAAATCCGGAGCAGCCGCAGATCCTGATCTACCATACCCATTCCCAGGAAGGATTTGCGGATTCTGTGGAGGGAGACACGTCCACAACCGTGATCGGTGTCGGGGACTATCTTGTCCAGCTGCTGCAGGAGCGGTACGGGTATCAGGTCCTCCACATTACGGATACCTTTGATATTGTGGACGGCCAGCTGGACCGAAGCGCCGCCTACAATTACGCGGAGCCGGTGATCAGCCAGGCGCTGCAGGAGCATCCGACGATTGAGATTGTGATCGACCTGCACAGGGACGGTGTGGACGAATCGAAGCATCTGGTCACGGAGGTCAATGGGAAACCCACCGCGCAGGTGATGTTTTTCAACGGCCTCAGCAGGACGAATCAAAACGGGGAGATCTCCTATCTGCCCAATCCTTATATTGAGGATAATCTGGCGTTTTCTTTTCAGCTTGAGTATCTGGCAAAGCAGTATTATCCGGAATATACCAGATGCATTTATCTGAAAGGATATCGGTATAACCTGCATTTGAAGCCTCGGTCGCTGCTGCTGGAGGTTGGGGCACAGACGAATACGGTGGAGGAAGCGAAGAATGCGATGGAGCCGTTTGCGGATCTTCTCTACAAAGTGCTGAGCGGCAACGGGGCGGGGTGAGCAGAGGACGCGCAAGGAATGTATAAAAAGATAATATCGACGTATTTTTTCATAGGATATGACCTGTTTTTGCATCAGCAGATATGATACATTAGTGGTATCAAAAAGAACAGAGAGATCGGTGCGAAAGGAGAGTATCGTATGAAATTTACAGAGGGTTACTGGCTGCCCAGTGAGAAAGCGCATGCGTCTTACGCGATGCAGGCGTATGAAGTAGAGAAGATTCCGGGTGGTATGAGAGTTCTGGCGACGACGAGAAAGATCGTGGACCGTGGAGCGACGCTGAATCTTCCGACGATCACCATTGAGTTTGTTGCGCATACACCGGACACGATTTCCGTGGAGGCATGGCATTATGAGGCGTATGACAACAATGTTCCCAGCTTTGAGAAGGAAGAGGGAATTTATGAAAATGTCCGCGTGACGGTGAATGAGGACGAGGCTGTCCTGGATACCGGCAAAGTGCAGGTGCGCGTGCAGCGTGAAAATTTCGGCTATACCTTTGAGGCGGACGGAAAAGTCCTGACCGGCAGCGGCTTCCGCAATCTGGCATATATGAGATGGAACCGCAAGGAGAGCACCATGCTCCCGGCGAACAACTATATGTGTGAAGATTATGAGCCATATATGGTCAGCGAACTGTCCCTGCAGGTGGGCGAGTGTGTCTATGGACTTGGCGAACGGTTTACCTCATTCGTCAAAAACGGACAGGTTGTGGATACCTGGAATGAGGACGGAGGCACTGCGTCTCAGGTTGCCTATAAATGCGTACCGTTCTATATGACAAACAATGGATATGGGATTCTCGTGGACAGCACGGACAAGGTTTCCTTTGAGGTTGCCAGCGAGAAAGTGGAGTATGTGGGATTTTCCGTTCCGGGCGAAAGGATCAAATACTACCTGTTCCACGGTCCGGATCCGAAGAATATCATGAGAGAATATACGAAGCTGACCGGCCGTCCGGCACTTCCTCCGGCATGGTCTTTCGGCCTGTGGCTTTCCACTTCCTTTACGACGAACTATGACGAGGAAACGACGACTTCCTTTATCGAGGGCATGGAGCAGAGAGATATCCCGCTGAGCGTTTTCCACTTTGACTGCTTCTGGATGCATGAGTTCCACTGGTGTGATTTCGAGTGGGATAAGCGGTGCTTCCCGGATATCCGTGCAACCCTGAAAAAATACCATGACAAGGGACTGCATATCTGTGTCTGGATCAACCCGTACATTGCCCAGGGAACAGAATTCTTCCGCGAAGGTGTGAAAAACGGCTATCTTCTGAAACGTGCGGACGGAAAGGGCGTATGGCAGACCGATAACTGGCAGGCAGGTATGGGCCTGGTGGACTTCACCAACCCGGATGCGGTAAAATGGTATACCGACAAGCTGCAGACAATCCTGGACTGCGGTGTGGACTGCTTCAAGACAGACTTCGGCGAGCGTATCCCGGTGGATGTTGTCTACCATGACGGCAGCGATCCGCAGGCAATGCACAATTACTATACATACCTTTATAACAAAGCAGTGTTTGAGCTTCTGGAGAAAAACCGCGGCAAAAACGAAGCGGTGCTGTTCGCGAGAAGCGCAACCGTAGGCGGACAGAAATTCCCGGTTCACTGGGGCGGCGACTGTTCGGCAAACTATCCGTCCATGGCAGAGACCCTTCGCGGCGGACTTTCCTTTGCGATGAGCGGCTTCTCCTTCTGGAGCCATGATATCTCCGGATTTGAGAACACGGCGACGCCGGATCTGTACAAGAGATGGGCGGCGTTCGGCCTGATGTCCACCCACAGCCGTCTCCATGGTTCCCAGAGCTACCGTGTGCCGTGGGTGTTCGACGAGGAGGCAAGCGAGGTTGTCAGATTCTTTACGAACCTGAAATGCCGTCTGATGCCGTACATCTACCAGAAATCTGTGGAAGCCCATGAGGAAGGTATTCCGGTCATGCGTCCGATGGTCTTCGAGTATCCGAACGATCCGGCGGCAAGATATCTGGATCAGCAGTATCTGCTGGGCGAATCTCTTCTGGTGGCTCCGGTGTTCCGCGAGGATCATGTGGCGGAATATTATCTGCCGGAAGGAACCTGGACCGATCTGCTCACCGGCGAAACCAAAGAAGGCGGCAGATGGTATCAGGGAACCTATGATTACTTCTCCATGCCGCTGTATGTGAAGGAAAATTCCATCCTTGTCATGGGCAAGGAAGAGAAGCGTCCGGATTACGACTACAGCGCAGATGCGACGCTTCGGATCTATCAGCCGAAGGAAGGCGCAGAGATGACGGCGAAAATTCCGGATCTTCTGGGCAATACTGTGAATACGGTTTCTGCTGTGAAGAGAGACGGACAGCTTCAGATTACGGTGGAAGGATGCCATACGGATCTGAAGGTGGAGATTTACGAAGGAAACGAGAAGAAAGAAATGGTTCTGACAGCAGATCAGAAGCAGGTAATTGTAGGCTGATCACGCTGAACAATGGAACAGAATACAGAATATAAAATAAAAAATCCATCCGTGCAGATGAAACGCGCGGATGGATTTTTTTGATGAGAACAGCAAACGGAAGGACTACTTTTCAAGCACTTCTGACTTTCTGGTGCAGCGCTTCTGTCATGAGGATCATCAGGACCAGAAGAACAGCCAGGAAGAATGGATAAAGAGCGATGTCCACGTACTGTGCCAGCAGACCGAAGAGCGGGGGCACGAGACAGCTGCCGATGTAGGCAAATGCCATCTGTACGCCGATGATGGACTGGCTCAGGGCAGCGCCGAAATTGGCGGGCGTCTCATGGATCAGAGACGGATAGACCGGAGCGCAGCCGCATCCGATCAGGATGAGCGCAGCCAGCAACACATGATCCCCAAGCGGAAGCATGGCAAGAATCAAACCAACCGTCGCCAGAATCTGCCCCAGGCGGATCATATTTCGGTCGCTGAGTTTCATCGTGATAAATCCGCAGAAAAACCGCCCTGCCGTGATGCCTATGTAGAACAGACTCGCCCACTGCGCCGCCTGTTCTGCGGAAATCCCACGGCTCAGCGTGCAGTAGCTGGACGCCCACATACCGGCGGTCGTTTCGATGGCGCAGTAGCAGAAAAAGCTGATCAGCACTTCTCTGACGCCCTTCTTCCGAAGAATCTGGGAAAGCGTCGGAGGTTCCTGCTGGACAGGTTCACCGGGGTCTTCCGGAATCACAGCGCCGCGGCGGTCATCAGAACGCTGAACGCGCCGGCAGAGATGATCATGGAAACAATTCCTGCCAAGGAGACGGAAGCGCCCAGCTCCTGGTGCATGACCGGCCATGCGGAGCCCAGCAGGGCATCCGGAAGGCCGAGGCTGATGAATGCAAGATAAATAATAAAAAGCAATAGTGATGTCAATGGAAGGTTCCTCCTGTTACGGGATCAGATCTGAACGCCGTTTTTCTTCAGGAGCTCACGCGCCGTATCGACGGAGTCTGCACCTTCCTTGTTCTTTACCGGTGCGAACTCTTTTTCTCTGACGACTTCATAAGGCAGGCAGCTGTCCATCATATGGATCATGTCGAGTACCAGATCCTCGAACTTGTATCCGTTGGGCGCTTCCGGTTTTACTTCCTTACCGTTTTCGTCCAGGTAAGGGATCTTTTTCTCGACGATATGGATCGGCAGCTTCTGGCTGCGGATATCTTCCAGACGTTTCAGGCGAAACAGGTAATTCAGGGTAACGCCGAAATTGTAGAGCAGATTTCCGTTCTCATCCCGCAGATTTCTCATATCGTCTGTCATTTCATAATACTCCACAATGGCAGGTTTTCCGTCTTCTTTGCAGAGCACCCCAACCCGTTCCTCCGGGGAAACTTTTCTCACGACCTTGCCGCCGCAGTCGCATCCGGAAGCAATGACAGCGCCCACATAGACCGGATCATTGATCCGCTGCAGCACGTTGTCCACGGAGAAAACAGACAGCCATTCGATCCCTTTTTCCTGCATTTCCTTCAGATAGCCTGCGCGGCAGAGAGAAGAAAACCATCCGCCGTTGCCGTTGGGGGAGAGACTGATCCGGTCTTTTGCCTCTAACATCACCTTGCCGCTGTAGTCCACAGAGGGGGCCATATCCTGTTTGAAGAAACGGACATACGCCGGATCATAGCCGAAATACTGATGCTCCTGGAAAAATGCGGCAGTCTCGTCATGGTTTTTCTGGCTGGTCATGATATAGAGCGGCACCCATACACCTGCCTGCTTCACCACATCCATCAGATTGTTGATCAGGCACTCAAAAATATACAGAGGGTTTGTGACGCCGATGTTAAACATTCCTTTTGGCTTGTCAAAGCCAAGGCGTGTTCCCTGACCGCCGGCAAGAAGGACGGCGCCTACTTTCTGAGTACGGAGGGCTTCCAGACCGAGTGCTTCGAACTCATCGTGACGAGCTTCGATTTCCGAGAGTTCCATGGCGCCCAGCGGTTCAATCTGTTTTGTGTCCTCTTTGTCTTCGGAAGAGGCCTGTGT
This sequence comes from uncultured Fusicatenibacter sp., assembly GCA_902493585.1. Lineage (GTDB taxonomy): Bacteria > Bacillota > Clostridia > Lachnospirales > Lachnospiraceae > Fusicatenibacter. Next base: position 15,194 of record CABUPZ010000034.1, read on the forward strand.
GGCTGTGCGGATCAGATCCCAGTCGATGGTGCTGATCTGTTCCAGCAGCGCCTGCTGGCGCTCCGGCGTTAACTCCCCGTAATATTTCAGCAGATGCAGCTGATTTTGTTCGGATAATACAGAATAAATGTCTTCATAAGTGATCGTTGCCATAATGAAAATTCTCCTTAAGTTTAATGTCTAAATTATATCGGTATTATGAACAAAATGCAAGACGCGGACGCAGGGAATTCCGAAGACACTATGTCTTCACACGGCCTGCGCGGTAAATGCGCAGATCTGGTTGCATTGTTACGATTGTTTCCCATGGTATTCTGTGCTATACTGTTACCAAATCTATGCGGCAGCGTGTTGGAAAACTGCAGGAATAAGTTTGCAGACGCGCTTTGAGAAATGACTGCAAAAGAAAGGACTTTTCATATTATGCGGAAGATATCGTTGATTGTCCCCTGCTATAATGAGGAGGAGGCACTGCCGATTTTTTATAAAGAGGTTGCGAGGGTAAGCGCCGGCATGCCGGAATTCGAGTTTGAGTTCCTGTTTGTAGACGATGGTTCCAAAGACCGCACCCTGGAAGTGCTTCAGGAGATTTCGGCGGAGGATGAAAGAGTATTTTATTATTCGTTTTCGAGAAATTTCGGAAAGGAAGCGGCGATGTATGCCGGTTTCTGCAACGCCAGAGGCGATTATGTGGCGGTGATGGATGCGGATATGCAGGACCCGCCGGCGCTTCTCCCGGAGATGGTGGAGGCGCTGGAAAGCGGAGAATACGACAGCGTGGCTACAAGACGGGTTTCGCGGACGGGAGAGCCTCCGATCCGTTCTTTTTTTGCCAGAATGTTTTATAAGATCATCAATAAGATTTCCGATGCGGATATTGTGGACGGCGCGCGGGATTTCCGCCTGATGCGCAGGGATATGGTGGATGCGATCGTGGAGATGAGCGAATATAACCGTTTTTCCAAGGGGATTTTCGGATGGATTGGATTCAAGACAAAATGGCTTCCTTATGAAAATACGGAGCGTGTTGCCGGAGAGACCAAGTGGAATTTCTGGAAACTTCTGAAATACAGCATCGACGGTATCGTAAATTTTTCCCAGACACCATTGACCATTGCATCCTGGTCAGGCATTCTTTTTACCCTGATCGCGTTTTGTATGATCGTCTTTATCTGTGTGCGGAAGCTGATATTCGGCGACCCGGTGGACGGATGGCCCTCTCTGGTGTGTATTATCATGTTTATCGGGGGCATTCAGCTGTTCTGTATGGGAATTATAGGGCAGTATCTGTCCAAAACATATATGGAAGTAAAGAAACGCCCCCATTATATCATACGGGAAACCAACCGGAAGGATGAAATCCATAAAGTACAGTGACCTGGCTTTCCGGCCGGGGAAAATCCGAAAGAGGATACCGGGCAAAAACGGACAGGCATTGGAAGAGAAGACAGAGAAAGGACAGCATCATGGAGAAACAGACAATTGTAGTAAAAGTCGGAACCAGTTCACTGACAAAGGAGGACGGAAGCCTCAGCCAGGAGCAGGTCACCGGGATCACGGCACAGCTGGCGGAATTGTGCCGCAGGGGACATCGGGTGATCCTGGTGTCTTCCGGCGCGGTAGCCGCCGGCTTTGGAAGGCTTGGATTTCACAGACGGCCCACACGGATTGCCGATAAACAGGCGGCAGCCGCAGTGGGGCAGGGGCTTCTGATGGAGGAATATACCAGGGAATTTCAGCGGGCACAGATTCCATGCGCCCAGATTCTCCTGAACCGGAGTGATTTTGAGGATCGGAGAAGGTACAAAAATATCTTCAGCTCCATTTCTGTCCTGCTGAACCGCGGGGCTGTCCCGATCATCAACGAAAACGATACGATCGCCATTGAGGAGCTGAAGCTTGGGGACAACGATACACTGTCCGCGCAGGTGGCGGCGATGATGCATGCGGATCTGCTGATCCTGCTGACGGATATCGACGGACTTTATACGGCGAACCCGGCGAAGGATGAAAACGCGCGCCATATTGACGTGGTGGAGAAAGTTACCGACGATCTGCTCAAGGCGGCAGGAGGAGCGGGAAGCAGCAACGGAACCGGAGGAATGCGGACAAAGCTGACTGCGGCAAGGCTTGCCACAAAAGCGGGCGTGCCGGTGTTTATCTGTTCTTCGCGGGAGGAGCGCTCGATCCTGGGAGCCGTGGCAGGAACCGCACAGGGAACGTATTTCAAAGCCCCGGTACACAATATGAAGACCCGTCTGCAGTGGATGGCGTTTTATGCGCAGAGCATGGGCAACCTCTATGTGGACGAAGGCGCGGCGGATGCGCTGCAGAAATACGAAAAGAGCCTTCTGCCCAGAGGAATCGCAGCGATGGAAGGAGATTTCCAGAAAGGCGATGTGGTGAGCGTGTTCCGGAGAGGAAGCCACGAATATCTCGGCAAGGGAATTGTCAATTACTCCAGACAGGAACTGCAGACGATCATCTGTGAGAAAAAGAACCAGATGGAAGCGATCAACCGTGATAACTGGATTGGAGAGAAAAATTAGTCTATAAAAAACGAAAGAACTGTTATATTGAAATAAGGAAATGCAGGTGAAAGAGATGCGTGTGGTGGAACGAAGCTGTATGACAACGCTTTGCTATCTGGAACGGGACGGGAAGTATCTGATGCTTCACCGGACAGCCAGAGAACAGGATGTGAACAAAGAGAAATGGATCGGTGTGGGAGGACATTTTGAACAGGGAGAGTCCCCGGAAGAATGTCTGATACGGGAAGTGAAGGAAGAAACCGGTTATACACTGAACGGCTGGAGGTTCCGCGGAATTGTGACTTTCTGCACGGATACCGGACTCTGTGAGTATATGTGCCTGTATACCTCGGAGGCGTTTACCGGGACCCCGGTGGCGTGTGACGAGGGTACACTGGAGTGGGTGCCGAAAGACCAGGTCCTGCAGCTGAATCTCTGGGAAGGGGATAAGATCTTTTTTCACCTGCTGAATGAGGAAAGCCCGTTCTTTTCTCTGAAACTCGCCTATCAGGGCGATCAGCTGGCGGAAGCGGTATGGAACGGAAAGTCCATGGAGCTTTTTGACGAGCGGCGTATGGACGGGAGCAGAACCGGAGTCGTAATGGAGCGCGGTGTGGCACACCGGGACGGGAGGATGCACGGAACCGTTCATATATGGCTGACGCGCAGGTCAGCGTCCGGGGAGACAGAAGTACTTCTGCAGAAACGAAGCGAGGAAAAAGAATCACATCCCGGCTGCTGGGACATTTCCAGCGCCGGCCATTTGCAGGCGGGTGATACGTTCGAGGAAGCAGCGGTGAGAGAACTGGAAGAAGAACTTGGGATCTCCGTAGAGAAGGACAGCCTGGAGTTTGTCGGATGGAATCATGACCGGTCGGAAGACCTCTTCCATGGCAAAAAGTTTCTGGATGATGAGATCGCGAAAGTGTATGTACTTCCCATGGATGTGGAACCGGAACAGATGAAGCTCCAGAAAGAGGAAGTGGAAGCGGTTCAGTGGATGTCCCTGAACGAATGTCTGAAGAAAATGAAAGACAGCAGCTGGAAAAACTGCCTGAGAAGCCGGGAGATGGAAATGCTCCGGGAGTATCTGGAAACGAAAACAGAATAGGCGAAAGCGGGAGAAAACCGCCGGAGCAGGATAGAAAAAACGCAGTATGCGGTATGAAAATGCCGGTACTGCGTTTTTTTATCGGAAAATTACTTCGCAGAACATAATATTCTGCGAAAAGATTATGCAATAATTTTAACGTTGCTTATCTGGTTTGTCAAGTTATTGAACGCATGCCAATGCCTCTTCGGATGTGGAACCTGTACCGTTCTCGCAGTTGGTGGGGAAGGTTACGGGCAAGCTGCCCTGGCTTGGCATATTTTCAGGCAGATAGACGTAATGTTCAGCAGCAGATCAATACAAAAACTTTGAGTATCGCTCTGACCGGCTCCGAAACTCCGGGTGCCAGCGGAAGCCTCTATCTGGAAGAGGCGATGCCCGGCGATACCGTGACAAAATCAGTAAAAGTAGAAAACACAGCGGATACTCCGCTTTATGCCCGCGTAACGATTCGGAAATACTGGGGAGATTACACCGAAGCGACCGATACCCTGAACAAGGATTTTGACCGGGACACCGCCAAGATTTCCATCCAGCCTTTGGAGAACTGGTATGTGTCGGAGGAAGGGGACGAGGATGAGACGCTCGTTCTCTACTATCAGGATCCGATCCAGCCGGGAGAGTCAGTGGATATCATGGATTCCCTGCAGATTGCTGCCGATCTGGACAATTCCTATACGGATCTTGGAATCGGTCTGGATGTGGAGGCGGATGCGGTTCAGGCATTTGCCGCGCAGGATGCAATGCTTTCCGAATGGGGTGTCTGGGCGGAAATAGACGGCGGCCATATTACAAGTGTCGAGGAATAAACCGTGGAAAGGATAGGTTGACAGCATGAAAAAGATAATGATGGTATTTGGAATGATCGCATCGCTGCTGCTTGGAATGAATACGGTTGCATTCGCGGGGGAGACACCGACCGCCACATTTGATGGAAGCAGTGAGAACAAATATAATTATGACGATACGACGAATTTTGGTACTGCCTTCGAGGGCATGATGCCGGGAGAAGAGCGGACGCAGGAAATTCTTCTGGAGAATACCTACAGCCGTACCGTGAATTTCTATATGCAGCAGGAAGTCATCCAGGCATTCGAGGATACGGTGGATGCCAGCGGAGCGGCTTACGACATTTCTCTTGTGCTGGTCAAAGGCAGTGAGGAAGATGTCATCTTCGGAGGAAATGAAGAAGGCGGAGCCGGCAGGGTCGGAGGCGATGAGGAAGGCCTTGCGAACCTCAATGACGCGATGGAGGGCTGGATTTATCTGACCGCTCTGGAGCCCAATGAGACTGCCTCCCTGCAGATGACGGTCCGCCTGGACGGTGAGTCCAACACGAACACTTACCAGAGCACCAGCGGTACCTTTGATTTTCAGTTCCGCGCTACCTACGATGATCCGGAAACGGTATACGAACAGGGAGAAACCCAGTATGTCACCAAAGAGGTGAAGGGAGAAGATGTCGTTACAAAGATCGTCCGTACGGTAAAGACGGGAGATAACCGGGACGGAAACACCGCCGGGCTTTGAAGCGGCAGGATTCCACAAAGAAAGAGGCTCAGACGCCGGGGTTCAGGATGAAACTGGATCCCGGCGTCTGAGCCTTTTTCTTTCGTCAATCCTAAAAAATTTCATAAATTCTGAATAACCAATACCAACAGTATCCCTGCCACTCTGATGGATTCTGTATACTTCCCGGAAATTCACCTATACTGACTGTATAAGACTAATACGGCAGGAGGTAGTAGCTCATGGTATCATTGGGGCGTCAGATTGCAAAGTTCCGGAAGAAACGGGGATTAAAGCAGGAAGAGCTGGCGGAAATGGTTTCTCTCAGCACAAGCTACATCAGTGCGATCGAGCGGGGAGTGAAAAATCCGACGCTGGAGAATTTCATAGCCATCGCAAATGTTCTGAAAGCCTCTTCGGATGAATTGCTCGGTGAAGAACTGGAAGTACGGTTTGATATTCATATGACACAGCTCAGCGCTTTGCTGGAGAATCTGGATGATCGTGAAAAGGAGCGGATTCTTCATGTGGTTGCTGTAATGATAGCGGATGCGGGAAAGTAAAGGACAGACATAACAGCCAACGATTATGTCTGTCCTTTTTCCAAGGGAGAAGAGGAAGGCGGACAGACGCAGGACAAACGAAGGAGAAGGGAAGGAAGTACGGTGGAAGGCGGGTATGGCAGATTTGACGGTTATTACGCGAAGTACAAAGAGTATGTAACGAAAAACCTGATGAAGATCACAAAAGGAGATAAACAGTTGACCGAAGATTTATCGCAGGAAGTGTGGCTGGCCTTTTACCGTGAAATGGATCAAGTGATACCCATCGGCGACGATGGGATCCGCGGCTGGCTGTATGTGGTTGGAAGGCGCAAGTTTTTTGACAATATGGATCTTGCCTACCGGAGCAGAGAGATGTTCACGGAGGATATGAAAATCAACGAAAATGTGCCCGGTTATGCAATGGATATGAAGAAAAACAGAAATGCGCCCGGCGCTACAGAAGACGAGATTATTACCCGGCTGATGTTCGAAGAATATATTGCAGGACTTTCCAGGACGGAGAGAATTCTGGTACTTTGCAAACTCTGTGGAATTCCTCCCAGAGACGCGCTCCCGGGTCTGGACTGCACGGACGCTGCGCTCCGCGTAAGGATTTCCAGGGCGATGAAGAAGCTGCGGGAATATATGGGAAATTAAGGCGGAATGTGTGTCGGAACGAAATGTTTGAGAAAGTTTATTTTTCTTAAAATTGTCTTAAACCCCTATATTTTTCAGAGAATTTTAGTTATACTAAGGGTAGAATATCGAGAGAGCCAGCTGACACAGGAATCCGGAACCGCCGGATACACATGCAACGGCAATTCGTTAATCTGAGAAGAGAAAGGATGGTTTTTATGGATTTAGGAGAAGGATTAAAGAAAGTATTTCTGGCAGGCGTAGGAGCGGTAGCGACCACCGCGGAGACCGCTAAAGAGGTAATTGACGACCTTGTGAGCAAGGGAGAATTGACCATGGAGCAGGGCAAGGTCTTGAATGAAGAGCTGAAACGAAATGCGAAACAGAAGGTGAAACAGCATGTGACCGTCAATGTGACCCGGGAATACAAAGACGCGTTTTCTGCCGTGGAGCATATGAATGCAGAGGAACTGGAAGCATTGAAAGAGGAGATCCGGAAGGCGGAAGAAAAAGCGGCACAGGAAGCCCGTGAAAAAGCAGAGGAAGAGGCGCAGCAGGCCGCACAGGAGGGAGCCGCCGCAAGAGAAGAAGTCCAGAAAGAAACTGCAGACGGCGGACAGGCGGCAGAAGACGGAAGCACACAGAGCGAAGGAACAGAAGCCGGAACAGGAGAAGCAGATGCCGATGACCCATCTGCAGGAAACGATGCAGGCTGAGAAAGAACACGCCGGAACGAGACTGGGGGAAATTCTCAAAGTCCTGCAGAGGCACCAGATCGGAAGGGGTCTCACACCCGTAAAGCTGAGAGAGATCCTGGAAGATCTGGGGCCGACTTATGTCAAGCTGGGACAGATCATGTCCATGCGGTCCGATGTACTTCCGGAGGAATACTGCAGGGAACTGACCAGCCTGCGGACACAGGTAAGACCCGTGGAATTTCACCAGATGAAAGACCTGCTGGAGCAGGAGCTTGGCGCTCCGGTCTCCCAGGTCTTTTCCAGTCTGGACGAAAAACCTCTGGGCTCAGCGTCTATCGCACAGGTACACAGAGGACGTCTGCAAAGCGGGGAAGAAGTCGTCGTCAAGATCCAGCGTCCCAACATTCATGAGATCATGGCAGAAGACATTGCGCTGATGCGGAAAGCCGCCGGGATACTGAACCTGGCGATGCACACCAAAGATATCGTAGATTTCCGTTCGATCATAGAAGAAATGTGGAAAACCACACAGGAAGAAATGGATTTCCAGAAAGAAGCCGAAAACCTGGAGCTCTTCGCGGAAAACCAGAAAGATATCGTCTACATAACAAGCCCCAAAGTCTACCGGGAATACACCACATCAAAGGTTCTGACCATGAGTTACATCGGAGGTCTGCAGATCGACCATCTGGAAGAACTCCAGGCACTGGGCTACGACAACACCGAGATTGGACAGAAAGCGGCAGAGAACTACTGCAAACAGATCCTGGAAGACGGATTTTTCCATGCCGATCCCCATCCGGGCAATCTGTGGATCGAAAACGGAAAAATCGCATGGCTGGATTTCGGCATGACCGGCCGGCTGTCCGAGGGAATGAAACACATCCTGAAAAATGCGATCATGGCGATCCTGCAGAACGACATCTACTCCCTGAAAAACACCTTCCTCGCCCTCGGAACCCCCAAAAACCCGGTCAACCACGCCCAGCTCTACACCGACCTGGACGACATCGTCCGCCGGTACCTGAGCATGGACTTCGGAACCATGAACCTGGGAAACCTGCTGGGAGAACTCCTGGATATGCTGAAGACCCACGAGATCTCGATCCCTTCGGATATCACAATGCTGTGCCGGAGCATGATGACCATGGAAGGAACCCTGAAAGCCTGTTCCCCCAACGTCAACCTGATCCAGATCCTGTCCCTCCACATGTCCCAAAGTATCTGGAAAGAACTGGACCTGAAACACGAACTTCGCCACAACGCCCGGCTGATCTACATGTCCTCCGCCAAAGCCCTGGAAATCCCCGCCCAGTTGTCGGATCTGCTGAACATCGTAAAAAACGGCCAGGTCCGCGTCAACCTCCAGGAAAACGAAGGCCGCCAATGGCGCAAAAGCATCTACGCCATTGCCAACCGCCTGACCCTGTCCCTCCTGGCAGCCGCGATGCTCCTTGCTTCCGCCGTCTTCAGCTTCACTGACATCCAACCACAGATTTTGGGCATGCCATGGATTTCCTTTTTATTTTTAATCATATCAGGCATACTGATTTTATATCTGCTGATAATCATCTTATTGAAACGATAGCACGTGTTAAAAAGTTTCTGGTAAATATTTTTTTCGAAAAACTGCCGCATTGTGATCTTTCTATTTCTAAAATCCATTATAATATAGAAGAATCACAATACAGCAGTTTTTCTTATTCGCTTTTCTGTTAGAATAATACAGCTTTCACATTGAGCACTGTTTCGGTGACAAATTATCCGGCTGCACAATTATTCTATCAGCCAAGCGCTCGACCGTCCAGGTCGGCGCCCTTTTATCACCCATACCACCGGCCGTCCGCCTTCGAAAAACCCTTGACGTGGCAGAGAAATGGTGATATAATCAAACAGCGACATGGAAGAAGGTCTTTTTTTTATGCATAAAAACAGCGGGTACGAACGCTGCAACCGCACAGAAAAAGACCACCGCAAACGTCAGCGATGACGGAAAACGCAAATACACAGTGGAGGTGGAAGTCGTGCGCGTAAAAATCACATTGGCATGTACGGAA
>CABUPZ010000035.1 GCA_902493585.1 uncultured Fusicatenibacter sp.
AAACAATATAGTCTTATGGATGAATTACGTTCCCAACTCAAAACCATGAACCGCCCGTTTGATTTCTACATGAAACATAAAACTGCCATGAAGAATAACCTGATCGTTCTCATCGATCAGACCTATCCCGGTGCCAACACCTACTTCGACAGCCCTGCCCGAGAGGATGGCAGCCCGAAATGGTGCAGCCGCAGGAAGTACAACTTCAGCAAGTCAAAAGCCGAAGAAATCTATGGAAAAGCAAAGGAACTCATTCCCGTACTTCCAAAGGACAACTTTACCAAACGCATCATCAAACAGACAATCCACCCGTTAAACGCTGTGTCACAGACCATTGAACAGCTCCGTTCCCTTATGAACGAAACCGCCTCCAGGCTGCCGGAATATCCGGTTGTCATGGCTATGAAGGGTGTAGGATCATCTCCGGGGCCACAGCTTATGGCCGAAATCGGAGATGTGGCACGTTTTACCCACAAAGGGGCCATTACGGCATTTGCAGGCTCTTTTGGGTTTGAAGAATTGAAAACATTACTCCCTATAGTGTGTTTGAAAAATAAAAATTGAACAAAACATGCATTTTTCTTCTCTTTTTCATGCTATAAAAAACATGAAAGCCCAAGTACTCAATGAGTAATCTGAACCATAAGTGCATCTCCTTCTACCTTCATTTCATCGATTCTGGCACAACGATAATCCTCCGGCAGATTTCCGGTCCCGATGTCTCTTCCGTGATATACGATATAGTATTCTCCTCCGTCCCGCAGTACACTGTTGTGTCCCATTCCTTCCATCTCTGGCTCTGATCATGTAAGGATCCGGCTGCCCAAGAGGCGCCATATCGCCTGGTTTCCTCTTATAAAGTTTCATAAACTACCACTCCCTTATTTTTTAGAACAATATATAATTACCACGAAAGGGACCAACTTAAATTTGAAATTTATATTTTCTTACATAAAAGCTCTCCAGCAGCCTACTTTTCTCTCATTGATCTCCTTAATAACTTCCGGATCAACTTTGAAGTTTCTGTCAATATCCATCAGACCGTTAATTTCCTGCTGTACATCCGATACCTGTGTATAGCAGAAACCGCACACATACGGAATTTCTTTCACAGCCGTGGTGATATTATCGAATCTGCGGATAAATTCCTCTTTCGTGTTCACCTTATTTCCGTATCCCCATCCTGAATCATCATTGTTAAATGCAATTCCGCCATATTCACTGATGATGATCGGCTGTCCTTTGTATGCGTAACCAGCTGCAAGAGCAGGTTTATTGTTGTTGTGATAAACCTCTGTTTTCATAATCTCATCCTGGTACTTGGTATAGCGCGCTTTAAGAATTTCTCCCAGTTCCTCATAATCATGAAGCGTAATAATATCAGAAACCGTATGTTCCCAACCATCATTCACAATAACCGGACGATGCTTATCCAAACTCTTAGTCAAATGATAGATCGCCTCTGTAAAATGCTGCTCTGTACGTTTGGTTCCCACACAGCTGATTCCCCAGGATTCATTAAACGGAGTCCAGGTAATGATACATGGATGATTATAATTCTGTTTTACAATATCCATCCATTCTGTCGTAAATTCGGTAACTGCATAGTCAGAGAACTGATAAGCAGCAGCCACTTCACTCCAAACCAGCATACCTTTTACATCACACCAATAAAGAAATCTTTCATCTTCCGTCTTCTGATGTTTTCTCAGGCCATTATAGCCCAACGCATGAATCTTATCGATATCTTCGATCAGAGCCGCTTCACTTGGAGGAGTCAAATGTGAAGCTCCCCAATATCCCTGATCCAGGATTAGTCTTTGATACAATGGCCGTCCATTCAGCAGAATGTTGGATCCGTCTATACGAATCTCACGCATGGCAAAATAAGAACCTATTTCATCCAAAATCTCTCCTTTGCTTACAAGCCGAAATTCGATATCATATAAATTAGGTTCTTCCGGGCTCCATGTTTTAACCGACCACTCCAGGCAATCCTGTTTTTTCACAAACAGATCAATTCGAGTTTCCATATGACCTGCCATAACCGCAGTAATATTTTTGTTGATCAGCATTCCATCAAAGGAAACCACCGCTTCTATCATCAATTCTCCGTCCATCATATATTCAGGAGCATTGACATTATATTCCAGCTCCAGACTGTAATCTTCCAGATTTGGAGTCATTTTTACATAGTCCAGATTTACCTTAGGTACATATTCTGTCCAAACTGTTTTCCAGATACCGGTAGTTTGTATATACCAACAACCAAAATTCTGGTTAATCCAGCGCTGCTTACCTCTTGGCTGTTGTATATCAAAGGAATCTTCTACTTTTACAGTCAACTGATTTTCTCCATCTTTTACCAATTCGGTAATATCAAAAGAAAATCTGGCATAGCCTCCTCTATGACTTCCCGCATACTGTCCGTTTACCCAAAGTTTTGTTACAAAATCGCTTCCCTCAAAATGAATAATAAAATTATTCTTCTTCAGTTTGCTTCCATCCACCTGTACAGTTCTGTGATACCAAATATTATCATGACGGGTCTCGTCCTGAATACCTCCGAGTTCTGTTTCATAGGTAAAGGGAACCTGAATTTTCATTTTTCCTTTGAAATTTTCATACCATTTTTCCTGTTCTCCGCAGTTTTTATCATCGAATCCAAATTCCCATGTTCCATTAAGGTTTTCCCAATTATTTCTCACAAACTGTGGTCTTGGATAATCTTTTACATAGCATTTCATAATTTAGTATTTCCTCCACTATTTGAAAGCAGCAGACACCAATCTTCTCGGATTTGGCGCTGCCGCCTTCATTTTTTTCTGATAATTTCTTCAGCACTTTGTTACGAATATCTGCGATATAATTTTCCTTCCCATCCGGCCATATCTGCCGCCGTACCTGCTCCTGTTCGGTGTGCTGCGTAATCTCCGGCAGCTTCCCAGGTTTTCACCGCATCCTCATCTTTCCCTTTCTGTTTCACCCATACTGCCATCTTTCCTTTACTGCGGTTATTCCACAGATAATAGGGTACAGCTGTGAACTCCTTTTCATCGGCACAGGTTCCTGTAATCACTTGAACTGGTCCGCACACTTCTTTTGACGAAACCGAAAGAGAATCCGTTCCCAAAGTTACCTCTACTCCATCCGGATTATCTGCCTCTTCCAAACAGTACAACAATGGACCTCTCATCAGAGCTACCCTTCCTACATCCGCACTCACATAAGGATGGGCTTCCACCTTCATCGCAGGAAGCTCCATGGAAATATGAATTTCATCTCCATCCCGGAATGTTTCCTTAATCACAATATAGCCTTTCTCATCCCGTTCTTCATAGCTTTTCCCATTATATACCGCACAGAATTTTCCTGACCACGCCGGTCTGCGAATTGCCAGAGTAAAGCTTTCCTCCTTTTCCGGATGCAGAACAATGGTATTTTCTCCACTCCATGGAATGCCACAGTTTCTCTGCTCTATCTTCACATGCAGATCCCCCATCACAACGTCCGCTTCACTTCCGATATGCAGATTCACCGCCAGCCGCTTTTCTCCACAGGCATAAATATAATCCTGCAGGCATCCCATCAACTTCAGGAACATCGGCGGGCAGCATGGGCAGCCATGCCATGACCAGCGTTCTACCGTTCCATCACTGATCAGTGGATTTTCATAGAAATAGTGAACGCCGTCTGCCGAAAGCCCCGGAAGAACATTATTATAAAGCGCACACTCAAAAGCATCCATATATTTACTCTCCCCGAACGCCCGGTACATTTCTCCTGCCCAGAAAGCGAACGCCACACCTGCACACGTTTCCAGATAAGCATCATTGGGCAGGTCGTACTGATAGCCAAAACGTTCCTCGTTGTGAACCGCTCCGATACCTCCGCTGATATGAAGCTTTGTCTGTTCCACATTATCCCAGAGACGCTTTGCAGCTGCCAGATACTTTTCTTCGCCTGTTTCAATTCCTACCGCCGTCAATCCCGTATACATAAGCGCTGCCCGCACTGCATGTCCAACCGCTTCGGACTGCTCTTCAATCCTGCAGTGATCCTGAGCATATTCTCCCATATAATGTGGGAAAGAAGCTCGATTTCCATGTACGCCCCTGTGATCCATCCAGAAACGTGCAAGTTCCAGATATTGTTCCGGCTGTACAGTAAGGCCATACTCTTCTTCCATGGTGCATGCCAGTTTCGGATTGTCCTTCAGTAGACGGTACAGCTTCACCATTGCCTCTTCTGCCAGAGAATGCGCTGGAACGATATTTTTTCTCGGCGCAGGTCCCATAACGGAACACATGCAGTTCGCTGCTTTCATCGCACAGGAAAGAAGTTTCGTCTTTCCTGTGGCTTTATAATAATGGATTCCTGCTTCCACAAGACAACCTATATTATAAGTTTCATGCTGCCAGATCAGACTGCCGCCGTTCTCTCCCCATCGTCTCTCCGGGCAGATCAGCGTTGTATAAGTGTTGATATACCCATCCGGATCCATTGCCTGAGCCTGACTTATTTTCTCCGTATAATATCCAATTTTCCGATCCAACTCCTCATCATAAGAGGCAGCAATAATATCACTGATTCCACGTATTACCTCGCAAATCAGGCCATCATACCAAGGTGGTCCAACATGTTTTCCAGGCTTTCCTTCCGCCACCCACTCATAATTTTTCATAATCCCATCTTCATAGTCGTTTTCAAACTTATTCAACACATCCCAGACGGTAACGTGATGGATCTTGTCCAGTTGCTCCTTCCAGAAGCCTTCGGTAATACGCACCTGACGGTGCTCAAGTCTGTTCATCATGATATAAATAACTCCTTTCTCCATCTTCCTGTATTTCCAAACTTTTGCCTGCTTTCCTCATTCTCTCATCCTTTGATTCCAGTCGTAGCAATTCCTTCCAGAATATGTTTCTGTCCAAGGAAAAATACAATCGTTGCAGGCAACAGAACTAAAACTGACGCTGCCATCAGAAGCTGCCACTGAGCGCTGTAACTTCCCTGGAACAACTGTAAACCAAGCGACAGTGTATATTTCATTTCGTCATTCAAATAAATCAGTGGTCCCATAAAATCATTCCAGCTATTCAGGAAAGCAAAAATTCCAACAACTACTGCCGTAGATTTGGACAACGGCATAATAATCTTCCAATAAACCCAGAAAAAGGAAGCACCGTCCACATAGGCTGCTTCATCCAGTTCTCTCGGAATTCCCATGAAAAACTGGCGAAACAGAAACACATTGTATACGCTTCCGCCAAACCAGATTGGCACGCAAAGCGGTATCAGGGAATTGGTCAATCCGATTTTGGACCACATAACAAAAGTTGGAATCATAGTGACAATACCTGGCATCATCAAACTTGTCAGTATAACCATAAAAACTTTATCCCGCCCTTTCCAGCGCAGTCTGGCAAAACTGAATGCGCAGATAGAAGCCGACAGGATGGAGCCGCCTACGTTGGAAACCACAATAATCAGAGTATTGATCAAATATCTGAAATATGGCATCACATCCAGAGCATCCCGATAATTGGTCGTAACAACCGGATCTGGAAAAAGCTTGGGCGGCATAACAAAAATCTGTCCGATATCCATGAAAGAACTGCGAATCATCCAGTAAAATGGAAACAAACATACAAGTGCACCTAAAATCAGAAAAATGTATACGAAAACTCTTGAAGGTTTAATTTTTTTCTTCATTTATTCTTCACCTCCCCTTCATAGAACACCCACAAGGAAGAAGATTTAAATACCAGCGCAGTAAGCACTAAAACAATCAGGAAGAGAATCCAACCCAGGGCACATGCCACACTGATATTTCCATACTGGAACGCTTCACGATACATATAGTACACATAAAAAAGCGAAGCATTATTCGGACCACCGGTAGTCATAATATAAGCCTGGCTAAATACCTGAAAACTTCCAATAAAGCCCATAATCAGGTTAAAAAAGATAGTCGGAGATACCATAGGAATTGTTACTGCCCGAAGTTTAGCAAACCATCCGCCGCCATCCACAGCCACAGATTCATACAATTCCTTAGGCACATTCTGCAAGCCCGCCAGAAAAATGACAATCGTTCCACCCACAGTCCAAAGACTCATAAGGGCAAGAGATGGAATTACGGAGCTTTCTCCGAAAATCCACTGACTCGCCGGCAAACCGACTGCTTTCAAAATGGAGTTCAATATTCCGGTATCCGGATCAAACATCATCATCCATACGATAGAAGATGCTACCGCCGGCACGACCGTCGGCAAATAAAACACTGTCCTGAAAAAAGATTTTCCCTTGACCGGTACATTCAAAAGCATAGCAACACTGAATGAAAACACAATCTGCAGAGGAACACTGAGAAGAACATAATATACTGTCACTTTCAGCGATTGAAAGAAATACATATCTGTTCCATCAAACAAATGTTTAAAATTGTCGAAACCCACAAAATGAGTTTCTGCACTAATTACATTATAGTCGGTCAGACTCATCACCAGGCTTACCACAAGCGGAGCAAACACAAAAATAACAAATCCAAGCATGACCGGCATAGCAAATAAAACACCAAAGAAATTTTCTTTCCTTCTTCTCTTATTCATAAGCCGCTCCTTTTCCTATTTCCAGAAAAGAACGGCATATTCGCCGTCCTTTTCTGTTTTCAAACATTATTCCTGAGGTCTTGTATATTTACCCTGTACTTCCGCATTCATTTTTTCTTCTACTTCCGCAATCGCATCTGCCGCGGAGCTCTCACCAAGCCAAACCTTATCCAAAGCCGGATTTAAAACATCCATGATTTTCGGAAAATTCTGAACGCTGTAAGTAAGAGCTGGAACGCAGTTCTCGGAAAATCCATTATTTAGAATTGCATCCACATAACCTTCCGGATGTGCAGGATTTCCGGTTGCCCACTGATTTACCAATTCCTCATCATCGTACCATTCCTTCAACACAGGCATCCACAGACCACCTTCGATCAATTCCATCGTATATTCCGGATTAGTAAAAGCCTGCTGCAGCTCATATGCTTCTTTCGGATGTTCAGTAGAGGAAAATACTACAATTGGCTCACCCATGGAAATCGTCATCGGCTTATCATACATTTTGGGCGGAATTCCTACACCGAAGTTCACCTTATTGGCTACGCAGTCCATCAAATTCCACTGTCCATCCCATACCATAGCCACCTTATTGGAAGCCAAAGCAACTGATGCTCCAGGAAGAGTCTTAGACTGTGCCGGGTTTGGCGCTACATGATATTTGTTGATCAAATCTGCAAAATTCTGAATCGCCTTTTCAGCTTCAGTTCCAGCCAGATTCACCTTAGTACCATCCTCCGTCAGGAAATCCTGTCCGGTATAAGCCATTGCATAGCTGACCATGTTGGCTCCGCTCGGGATATAGATACCAAATTGTTTGATATTCTTCTCATCAAAATCTGGATCCAATGCATTTCTTCCATTCTGATCAACGGTAAGCTTCTGACATACTTCCACAAATTCTTCCCAGCTCCATGCCTCTTCTGCCGTCGTAGGCACTTCAACATCGGCCTCTTCGAGCGCATCTTTGTTATACATCAGACCGTACACTTCCAACGATCCGTTGACACCACACATTTTTCCTTCATCCCACCAGTAAACCGTCTGTGGCAGGAAATTGTCCACACTAAACTCAGGATCATCCTCCGCCAATTCCAGAACATTCATCAGTTTTCCTTCTGTTGCCCACTGCAATGCCGTATCTCCATTCAGCAGCGCCACATCAGGGCCTTCTCCTGCTGCTATCATAGTGGTGAGCTTGGTATTGTAGTTGGCATTATCAGGAATATGTACATAGTCTACTTTTATATTTGGATGAGTCTTCTCGAAGTTATCTATGACATTCTGTGTAGTCTTCTTTTCAGCGGGAGATCCCCAGCCTGTGTACTTCAGAACAACTTGCTCCCCACTGTCCTCGCCAGCTGCTTCAGATGTACTTGTACTTTCTCCTGCAGAAGTATCTGCTGTACCATCGCTTCCACAGCCGACCATTCCAAAAGCCATCGTTGCCGCCATTATAGCCGCCAAAAACCTTTTTTTCATTACTTTCCCTCTCCTTATAACAATTCGCTCATTTAAATTTTTTCAACCATAACAAAGCTTTGTCGATCGTTTGTATGGTTATATCATATATCGACAACGACAGCTCCTCAATTCTATTTTTTTGCAAAGGTGGATTTTTTTGACATCACAAAAATGTGTTATATGTTTTCTTTCTTCTTTTCGCATAAAATGGTCACAATAATACGCGTTCCTTTTCCGGGCGCTGTAAGAATCCTCATATTTCCTTGTTCTCCATAGATCAGCTGAATCCGCCGTTCTGCATTGTTCAGCCCAATCCGGTTATAGTCCATACTTCTGGCATGCTCTAACTCTTTTTCATCCATCCCTCTTCCATTATCTTCTACTTCCAGACACAGATATTCCCCGTCTTTCCTAGCCGCGATCCGCAAAATTCCTCCCTGTCTGGTATCCCGCAGTCCGTGAATAATCGCATTTTCCACTAAGGGCTGGAGCAGAAGTTTAGGAATATAATATTGAAATACCTGTTTATCTATCTCATAATATACTTCAAATTTTCCTTCAAATCGTATCTTCATAATATGCAGATAGTTCTGCAGCCAGACATACTCCTCACTGAACGGCACCAATTCCTGCCGATTTCGAAAGGTATACTGCAGCATATCCGATAAGCTGATCAACATTTTGCTCACTTCCTGATTCCCTTCTTCCAAAGCCATCATATTCATAATATTTAAGGTATTATAAAGAAAATGTGGATTCAGCTGCAGATTCAGTGCCATAATCTCTGCTTCTTTTTTCCTGAGTTCGCTTTTATAATTCTGTTCAATCAGATTTTGTATTTTTTCTCCCATCTCATTGTACTTTTCCGTCAGATATTGTATTTCATCCTTTCCTTGGACAGAAAGCCGGATACTGAAATCTCCTTTTCCAAACTGCCTCATCGCTTCAACCAGCTGATTCACCGGTCTGGTAATTCTTCGGGAAAAGATATTCGATAGAAACATTGCAAACGCAAACAACAGGATCCAGACAAAGATCGTAAGTATCTGAATTTTGGAAACATTATTCAAGAGACTGTTCACCGGTGTCACAGCTGCGGCCACCCATCCGGTCACACTGGATACGGAATAGCAGACCACCATATTCTGTCCCTGATACTTCAATACAACACTTCCATTCTTATCTTCAACAGCATTCTCCAACCAAGGCAGCTGCTCTACGGTTCCATTTTTTTCTTCCTGAGAATGGGAAATAATCGCTCCATCCGGCGAAGCAATACAGAAAAAAGAATCTTCGATAGAATTACTGCCGCGAAACATATTTTCCATAAACTCATCTTTAAAATTGATCACCAAGACTGCCTCAGAATCATTTTCCAGATACTGAACATTATTCGGCCTTTCCGGATCAATTCTTACTGGGTTCAATTCCTGAAGAAGAGAAAAAACTGTTTTATCATTGATCGGGAAGTCGAGCGCATACTCCTTTTCAACCTGATAAGTTGGAATCCACTGTACCGTTCCTTTCTTTCCCATAATTTTTTCATATATACCCGACTCAAAAAAATTATCTTCCGGTATGACAAAATCGGAGTTCTCCCCAAACACATATCTCGGTGTCATAATATTCATAGATACAATGTTATCTTCCGAAAAGTATTTTGACAGAACAGACGTCATAATCCTGTCTGCTGCCAAAAGTTCAGACTTCGAATAATCATCCAGGTTTTGAAGCACGTTAAAAACATCTGCATCCACATTAAGCTGAACAGCACCAGCCTGAATGCTTTCAAGTTGTTCATCAATAATCTGCATATTTTTAACAGTAACATCCAAAATATTTTTTTTTGCAATATCTAAAATACTCTGCGATGCAACCGAATAATAGACAAAACACAGAAAAGTAACCGGAATGATGATCAACAGAATATAGGAAAAACGCAGTTTATTCCTTAATGTCATGTTTCGATAAATCTCTGAAATTTTATTCATGCTTCCACCCCCCCCCGAATTTTTCGAGAGCTTTCCGGTACTGTATGGGCGTTACCCCTGTTTCTTTCTTAAATACTCTGTTAAAATACTTCACGTCCATATATCCCGTAAGCTCGGCAATTTCATAAATGTGCAGGTCTGTCTGTTCCAGCAGTTCTTTTGTCTTTTTAATTCTTTTTTTCAATAATAATTTTGAGAAATTGTCGCCGGTCGCTTCTTTGATCAACCTGCTGCAGTATGCCGGAGCCAGTCCAAAATAAACGGATAAATTCTCCAGCGTAACGTCTTCTTTAAAATGTTCTTCCAAATATTTTTCTATCTCCGCCGCAATTACTTTGTTTCTTTTTTCTCCCACATAATTCTTCTGTACAAGTTTTTCCAGGAATGTTTCCATCTGCTCGGTAAATTCCTCCCAGGAATCCTTTTCCCTGATGGTATAACTGAAAATATCTCCAAGGCATAACGCCCGCGAAATATGATTTATAAGATTCTCAAAAACATTTTTTAACTGCACCGGTTCCAGATATCCGCTGGCACAGCATCTGTCCCATATCTTCTCAAAAATTTCTTTTGCGGCGTCCCCGTTTCCTTCTCTTACAACTTCCCTCAACGCTTCTTCCTCTGCGAGTCCAATCCGAACCTGTTCCACCTGATGCGCATTAATATAGTGAGAATACAAAACATGATTATTCGGAAAATAAAAAAAATACGGCAATACCTGTACTGCATTTTGATAACAATTTTCTATGCTGTGCAATAAGTCACAACGCAGCTCGCCTATAACCATCTGATAATCTTCCAGTCCCGTTTCCATTTCCGGAAAAGAACGCAGAGCGTTGACCTCCAAACTGCGCATCATACGGCTTAAAGAGTCTTTTTTCTCAAGACGGCTGATATCTATATCGCTTTGCAGAAGTACAATTGTAATCATTACATCTTTTATAACATTGCTGTAAAAAGACAGACAATGCCACGGTCGTTTGATCAGTCTTTTTATCCACCACTTAATCTGACTCTTTAATTCCTCCTCATCTGTCTTGTCCAGTTTTGCCAATTTATCCGTTAATTCCGGCAAGTATGTCGCAATTACAAAACCATCTTTTCCGGCCGGAATAATTTTTTCCACTTCTTTTTTCTCATGTGCTGTACTCCAACCATATACCCACTGGTTTAACAATTTTTCCATATAAATTGGCAGCGCCATATCAAGCTGCTGCTGCATTTTCTCATGCTGCACATTCAAAACTTTTTCTTTTTCCAGCTCATCATTCGCTTTTTCCAATACTTCCTTTAACTTATCCGGGTTCAAAGGCTTGACCAGATACTCAAAAGCCCCTATTGATATTGCTTTTTGAGCATATTCAAATTCCGCATATCCAGTCAAAAGGATTACAATCATTCTTTTATCTATATTTTTTATAGCTTCTGTCATTTCCAAACCGTTCATGTCAGGCATGCAGATATCCGTAATAACAATTTCCGGCTGATCCGTTTCAATATACGAAAGCGCCTCCCGTGCAGATGTAAATATATGGATATCAAGATTTTCATATTCTCTGTTTAAGATATTTTTTAATCCTCTGCACTGCCGAATTTCATCATCTACAATAATCAATTTTCTCATATAGATCTCCATTCCCCCGCTTTTATCTTCTGACACGGCAAACAACAAAACTACTGCACACAGAAAGGGAGGTTGCGTTTCCATACATCATCCCTTTCTGCTTTATTTCCGTATAACTACCGCTTGATCCGAATCACATTCCAGGAATATCCATCCAGCTTTGTCATAAGCTTTCCGTCCGCAATCTGTCCTGCGTCCGATCTGTGCGGTGCTACTTTCTGACATTCCACAGTATTGACTGCTTTTAAATCCGGACAAGTCATCACCAAGATTTCTTCTACACAACATCCCGGATAATCTTTCGTATCATACTTCGGACAGTCCACCAACATATTCAGTAATCAACATTCCTCCAACCAGCAGTGCGTCCTCAAAGTTATAGATATCTTCATTGAACGACGGTCCCTCCAGCCACTTCTCCGCCTTTGCATTCTCCTCATCCGCATGATACCAGACATTCCATTCGTCAAAAGAAATGTACATCGTCTTCTTTGAACGTTTCTTTGCCTTCACATAACCACATACGGACTCAATGTTTTTGATGAAGCGATCCATATCCATCGTATTTGCCAGAAAATTCGCCGTGTCGTTGTCGCGATTTCCATAATATTGATGCATAGAGATATTTTGCAGCATCCGCGCCTCTGGTTCCAAGATTCACAGCCATCATCACATCGGTATCTGCCTTTCTGGCCCACTCACAGAACTCGTCCACCCCTACCTGATTGTTTTCAATAGCAAACCATGCTAACTCTGTCCGTTTCGGTCGAAGTTCTTTCGGTCCGATCCCATCCTCCCAGCGGTAACCGGACACAAAATTTCCTCCCGGATAACGCACAATCGGAACCTGAAGTTCTTTCGTCAGTTCGATTACATCCTTCCGGAATCCTCGCTTATCCGCCAAAGGGTGCTTCGGGTCATAAATGCCTCCATATACAGCCCTTCCGATATGTTCAATAAACGAACCATAGATTCGTCGATCTATTCTGCCGACTTTGTAATTTCTGTCCATTACTAATTTTGCTTTTCCCATATGTCCTTCCCTTCACACAATAATTTTTCTCACGGTATCTCCCGGTACAATTCCGGTTTCCAGTACGATCATTTCCTTGTCTTTACTCTTTCCTTCCAACTGTTTTAAAAGAATGCTCACACATTTTTTTGCCATGGTAGTCTTAGAGGAAGAAATTGAAGTAAGACGGCGCGGATAGGCAAATCTGATGTTATCAAATCCAATCACAGAACAGTCTTTCGGCACTTCTTTCCCCAGTTCCTCCAGAATACAGATTGCCTGCCATGCCAAAAGATCGCTGAATGCTAACACAGCTGTGTAATTCTGTTCTCCTGACAATACTTTGCGTATTCTCTCTGTTCCTTTTCCCGCCGTAACAGGAACCGTATGCACCATACTGCTGTCACAAACGATTCCCGCTTCTTTCAATGCCCTTCGGTAACCCACAAGACGCTCTGAAGCACTGGAAATTCCTCGAGGACCATTGAGAAACAGAATCTTTCTATGACCCATATCCAGTAGGAAGCGGGTCGCAATATAACCGCTGTTTTCATCGTCGCAAACCACATAACTGACATTTTCCTTCGATTTTCTGCCTATCAACACAAAAGGCTTACCATAGTTATGCAACAGACTGAGATTCGATTCTCCGCCCGGTGCAGGACAAAGGATGATTCCATCTACACTCTGGCTGATTGATACCGTAATCGCCTGCCGTTCCATATCCGGATTCTCTTCCGTATTGAAAATAATAGAATTATAACCCTTTTTCTGCAGAAGCATCTGTATTTCTTTTACCATGACAGAAAAATGAGGATTGGAAATATCACCAACGATAATGGAAATATTTCTGCTCACACCGGAACGCAGAAAACTAGCAAGCGCATTTGCTATATATCCCATTTCCTCCGCTTTTTTACGGATCGTCTCTTTGGTTTTCTCTGAAATATCCGGCTTGTCAGCAAGCGCCCTGGAAACCGTATTGGCAGAAAATCCTGTCGCTGCAGCGATATCCTTTAGTGTCACGTTTTCATTCCTTTTTCTTTTTGTCATTCTTTGGTAATTCTCCTTATTATTTGACTCTTTTTCATCTTAACATAGAATTTAAATATGTCAATTCCGTTTATTTGTCGATTTATTTTATTATTTTTTGTGCACAATGCCTTTTCATTATCGTTGACATATTTTATTTTTTACATTATAATCCAATTATCGTTAACATTATCGTTAATGTAAAAATTTGATAAAACAACATCTGTATACAGAAACTGACATTAACTGATACGAAAACAAAAAGAAAGCAGGAATATTCATGAAATCAGGAACCATTTTTGACATTAAGGAGTTTGCCGTCCACGACGGACCAGGAGTAAGACAGACCGTTTTCTTTAAGGGCTGCCCTCTGCACTGTCAGTGGTGCCATAACCCAGAGGGACTGTCCGCCAACCCCCAGCTTATGTTCAGCCGCAGTTCTTGCGTCCAATGCGGAAAATGCCGGCTCGTCTGTCCACTTTCCTCCAAAGAGGACAAATGTTCTCCTGCCACTCCTGCTAAATGCACAGCCTGCGGAGCCTGTGTAGAAGTATGCCCCCTGGGTCTGCGTCAAATCAGTGGTCAAACACTAACCTCCAAAGAGCTGGTTAACATTATCCGGGAAAACAGTGATTACTATGCTGCACTGGAAGGCGGCGTCACATTTTCCGGCGGAGAGCCTCTCATGCAGGGAGATTTCCTTTTGGAAGTGCTGGAACAGATCCCAGATCTTCATACCGCCATTGAAACTTCCGGTTATGCCTCCTCCGCTCTCTTTCAGGCTGTTACAGACCGTCTCAGTTTTATCATGATGGATGTAAAACTTATGGATTCCGCTTTACACAGGCAATATACAGGAGTGGATAATCGGATTATCCTTGAAAACCTCATGTATCTTTGTAAGGGACAAAAAAAATTTGTGGTGCGGATCCCTATGATTCCCGGTGTGAACAACAGCAAAGAAAATCTGGAACAGACTGCAGAATTCCTGTCCGGCGCTGCTTCCCTGTTACGGGTAGAGCTGCTTCCCTATCACCAGACAGCGGGAGCCAAATACGGCATGCTGGGTATGGAATATCATCCAGATTTCGATACCTCAGCTTCCCTTCAGATACCTGAACATATTTTTGAAAAATATAAAATAAGGAGTGTTGTACTATGAAAGAGCGTATCAAGAACCTAAGAAAATTTTTCGTGGAAGACCACGGACATCACACCTGCAGAAAGGCTCCTTCCGATGAGTTTTTTCTGGCACGTGAATTTGAAAAGGAAGGGCTCCCAGATACAAAACGGGCAGTCAGACGCCTGGTGTATATGCTGAACAAGGAAACTCCCACATTCTTCCCAGGCCAAACGATTGCATTTGTTCGTACCACCCCAACCCTTCAGGCTCTTTACACTGCAGAAGAAAAAAACGAACTGACTCGTCATCATCGTCTTCATGAATCTGGCGAACTGTCCAATATCTGTGTAGACTATAGCCGCTTTCTTTCCGCAGGCTTTACCGGAATGCGCCACATTGTGGAAAATCAGATTCAGAATTTCCTTTCCCAGGAAAAGTTTTTCGAAGTGGATTATCTGAACGGAGAACTGGAAATCCTTGACGCCCTGACAGACCTGATTCTGCGCTACATCCAGGCGGCCGAAACACAGGGACTGACGGAAATCGCACAGTGTCTTTCCCGTCTGCTGACTGATGCACCTCATACGCTCCATGATGCCCTGCAAATGCAGCGGATTCTTCATTTTACTATGTGGATCAGCGGCAGCTACCATAACACATTGGGACGTTTTGATCAATATATGTTCCCCTATTTTCAAGCGGATCTAAAGAGCGGACGACTGACCCAGGAAACCGCACTGGAACTTCTGGAGGAATATTTTCTCACCTTTAACATTGACAGCGATCTCTATCCTGGCATGCAGCAGGGCGACAATGGTCAAAGCATGGTGCTCGGCGGCCTCACGCCAGACGGGGAAGACGGCTTCAATCTGCTTTCCGAACTCTGTCTGCAGGCAAGCCTTGAGCTTAAACTCATCGATCCAAAAATCAACCTTCGTGTGAGCAAGAACACCCCTCTTTCCATCTACGAGCTTGGAACCATGCTCACCAAACAAGGACTTGGTTTTCCTCAGTATTCCAATGATGATGTGGTGATTGCCGGGCTTGAGAAGTTGGGATACAGGACAGAAGACGCAAGAAATTATGCAGCTGCAGCCTGTTGGGAGTTCATTATTCCCGGAAAAGGCATGGAAATCCCCAATATCGACGCTCTCTGTTTTGCTACCATCGTACGTGATGTCATCGTTCGGGTCCTTCCCAAGGCGCCTGACTATGAAACTCTCTGGGAACAAGTGAAGGCAGAAATCCTTCGTCAGACAGACCAGATGTGCCGGAGCACAGAGAATCTTTATATTTATCCATCTCCGTTCCTGTCGCTGATGATGGATGGCTGTGTAGAAAACGGAAGAGACATATCACTTGGAGGCATTTACAATAACTATGGCTTCCACGGCGCAGGCCTTTCTACAGCGGCAGACTCCTTAGCAGCCGTGAAGAAATACATCTTCGACACCAAAGAAGTGTCTCGCGAAGAGCTTCTGGATGCCATGGAAAAAGATTTTGAAGGTCACGATCACCTGCTTCATCTTCTGCGATACGAAGCTCCTAAAATGGGAAACAACGATCCCCTGGCAGATTCCATTGCCTCCGACCTTCTGCACACCTTCTCCGATTCTCTGAAAGGACGCAGAAATGAAAGGGGCGGCTGTTTCCGCGCAGGAACCGGTTCGGCTATGTACTACCTTTGGTTTTCCCGCGATCTCGGCGCAACACCTGATGGACGCCGTGCAGGAGAAGGCTTTGCCTGCAACTATTCTCCCAGTCTGTTCGCACGAAACAAAGGACCAGTGTCCATTGTTAAGTCCTTCACCAAACCGGACTTGAGCGAAGTCATCAACGGAGGACCTCTGACACTGGAACTTCATGATACCTTATTCCGCAATGAAGAAAGTATCTCCAAGGTTGCGGCTCTTGTCAAGTCCTTTGTGGATCTGGGCGGTCATCAGCTTCAGCTCAACTCTGTCAACAGAGACACCTTGTTGAATGCTCAGAAACATCCGGAAGAATACCGGAACCTGATTGTGCGCGTCTGGGGATGGAGCGGTTATTTCGTAGAACTGGATAAAGATTACCAGGATCACATTATAAAGCGTGCAGAATTGAGTCTTTAAATGAAATCATAAACGAAACAGTGAGGGGCTGTTGCCTGAATTATATTTTCAGGACAGCTCCTCACTGTTTCTTTGCAAAAAAGGTAATTGCTGATACTTCTGAAATACTGCTGTCCGCATCATAAGCTTTTACACGAACCCGAACAGTGTCCGCCCATGTCAATGTCTGACCGACACTTCCGTCATGTCATCAGGGACCCCCTCCCATTGCAAAGCGAGTTTTTCTTTATCTTTTCTTCCAAACGTAGTACACTAAAACTGAAAAAATTTTCTATTCACCAAACCATACAGAACCAGGAGGATCCACATGACAAATTTTTCCACGCTTCTCTCCAGTTTTATAGAAGATAAAAACATCCAGATTTACCCCCTGACCCAATACTGCAGCCTGGACCGTTCGACGATGTACAAATATATCAACGGCAAACGCCTCCCTCCCAAACAGGATCTGGTGGAGCGGATTGCCGATTACATGCGTCTGTCCCCGTCGGAACACGACGAGCTTCTGACCGCATGGAAAATTGCGCAGATCGGGGAAGAGGATTACTATAGCCGCAAAAATGTTGAAGATTTCATTCTGAATTTCCCGGATATTTCTAAAATAGATCCGTTGATCCTGTCCTCTTTTTCAGGCTCCATCGGAAACGACAGTTCTGATGCTGTGGCCGGCTGCCAGGCGCTCCCTTCGCAGACAGCGGTCAACAATTCCGTCAGCCGGATCATTCTGAGCGAAGCAGAAAAAGAAAACGGCCGCCTGGCGCTTCTGCTCCAGCCGGACAACGACTACCTGTTTCACTTTCTCACCAGTCTCGGCGAGTCTGAATGCACGCTCAGTATTGAACAGATTTTATGTCTGAATAATTCCAGCCAGCTGAACAAGAACAACCAGTCTCTGAATCTTCTGTACCTTCAGAACGTGCTGCCCCTCTACATCCGCACGCTGGATTACAATATTTACTACTATTATGACAATGTTGGATCTCATTTTTCCAGCTTTAACGGACTATCCTGTCTGATCCTGACCAGTGAATCCGCCATCGCCTGCACCTCCGATTACCGCACAGGCATCTTTTATTCCCAGCCGGAAACCGTTGGACTGCTCTGGGAATTATTTCGCGGATATAAAGAAAAATGTTCGCTTCTGTTTCACCCGATCAGTTCCGTTACCGAAGAATTAAATATGCTGCAGACGTTTGGTCAGAGTACAGAAATCAATTATTCCATCCAGCCGGAACCCTGCCTTATGCCTTTTATCACACCGGATCTGGTGGAAAAATATGTGCGCACCGATCTTCCGGACCGCGAGTCCCTGATACCCATGCTGAATCATTTTCTGTCACTTCAAAAGAAAGCCATCCTTTCCGATCATTTTCATGTTTATCACACACTGAAAGGGATCCGTTCCTTTCTGGAAACCGGGAAGATTTATGAAATCCCCGAGGGACTCTGCATTCCATTTTCACCGGAAGACAGAAAGCTTCTCGTGTCACGCCTGCTGCAGAATCCGGAAAAAAATTATCAGCTTCTGCGCGGGCCACTGCAGCATCTGCCGCACAACTTTCACCTGTATGTCTCGCCTTCCGGCGGCTATCTGCTGTTCACCAACCGGCTGAATCAGACGGTCTACCTCCTGTTTGAGGAACCCGGCCTTCTTGCAGCGTTTTTGGACTACCTGAATCATCTTGATGTAAGCTATCTGTACACTTACGAACAAATGCAGACTCTGATCCAGGAACTGATCCAGAGAGGAGAGAAACAATCATGAACACTTTTGCAAGGCTTCTCCATTCCCTTGTTCATCAAAAGGATATTTCCGTATATCCGATGACGCAATACTGCGGTATTGACCGCACACTCATGTATAAATATCTGAACGGCAAAGATTACCCCAGGGACCAGGCCATTGTAGACCGAATGGCGGATTTCATGCGCCTTTCTCCATCGGAAAGCGAAGAACTGCTGACAGCATGGCAGATTGAAAAAATCGGATGGAAAGAATGGAACAGCCGCCGGAATGTAGAAAATTTTCTTCTGAGTCTCCCTGATATTTCCGGCTTTTCCGGAACATCCCAAACCTCAGGCGGCGCTCCGGCGAAGCAAACCGTCATCACTCCCTCAGCCTCCCACGGTCTTCGAGCGATTCAGGACACACACAGCCGCCATGCCGACGGTTCCTCTGCCCGCGCCTGTTATCCGGACTGTCGTACGCTGCCGACGCAGACTGCGCTGAATCATGTCATCAGTCAGGTTATCATGGATGAGATGCAGAAAGAAAATGGCCGGCTCTGCCTGATGCTTCAGCCGGACTACGATTACCTGTTCCATCTTCTCATGGGACTTGGGGAATATGAACATCAGATTCCTGTCGAGCATATCCTGTGCCTTGAAAATTCCTCCCAGTCAGACAGGAATTTCCACGACCATAACATGGTTGCTCTCAGGAAAATCCTTCCGCTGTATATCCGTGCACTGGACTACAACGTATACTATTATTATGATGCAGTGGAATCACATTTTTCCAACCTGAACGGGCTCTCCTGCCTGATCCTGACCAGTTCCTGCGCGATCACCTGTACTTCCGATTTCCAGTCCGGGATCCTGTACGGAAAACCGGAGATCGTCCGGATGCTCCAGAAGCACTTTGACGCCTGCCGC
Source organism: uncultured Fusicatenibacter sp. (assembly GCA_902493585.1). Lineage (GTDB taxonomy): Bacteria > Bacillota > Clostridia > Lachnospirales > Lachnospiraceae > Fusicatenibacter. Next base: position 19,627 of record CABUPZ010000035.1, read on the forward strand.
GAAAAATGTTCCCCTTTCTTCTCTCCGATCCACTCGATTGAAGACACCTGCGAGATGATCCTGAAATTTTTCTCCGAAAATGACGAGTATTATTCTCTGCAGCCGGAGCCCTGCATTATCCCGTTTTTGACTCCCGACCTGGTAGAGCGGAGCATTCGTTCCGATCTCCCCGGACGCGCCGGACTGATCTCTTTGCTGAACGACTTTCTCAGGCGCCGGAAGGACAGTGTTTTCACCAAAAACTACCATATTTTTCACACGGCTTCGGGGCTCCGCCGCTTTATGGAAACAGGGAGAAGCTATGAAATACCGGAGGATCTTTATCTTCCATTTTCCCCGGAAGACCGAAAGCTGCTGCTGTACCGGCTCAGTCCGTTTTTTCCTGAGCGGTATCATCTCCTGCGCGGTCCTCTGGAAAACCTTCCTCAGAATTTCCACCTGTGTGCAAACGCATCCAATGGATATATGATGTTCACAAACCGAAAAAAGGAAACCATCTACCTGCTCTTTACAGAGCCTGGTCTCCTTACCTCCTTCATTGACTATCTCAAAAGCCTGGATGAAAAACATCTGTACACTGGTGAGGAATGTCACCGCCTGATGGAAGAGCTCTTAGAGCGTGTTTGAAAATCGACAAAAAAACTCAGCCGAAGCGGCTGCCGGCATCTGCATGATCCGCAGAGCCCTGCAGCCATTCCGGCTGAGTTTTTCTGTAATTTCTTTTTATTCTATTTTTTCTTTCCTTTGTACGCCTGGCTTTCCTTCTTCGCCGCCGCACGCTTTCTGCCGTACCAGATGATCACACCGGTATAAGCCGCCGCCGCGCATACGCCGATCACATAAGCGCCTGTCCACGGGATATTGAATCCGATCTTCGCATTCATAATATAGGTAACAGTGATAAACGTATACCATGCGCCCGGGATCAACGGCATCCATACAAACTTCGCCCTTCCATTTTCAAACATCCAGACAGAGATGGCAAGGAACGCAAACAGAGACAGTGCCTGATTGGACCACGCAAAATATCTCCACAGGATATTGAATCCGTTGGCATTCATCTTCGCAAAAACAAGAATCACTGCAACCAGGGCAAAGATAACTCCAGCCAGAGTCAGTCTCTTTCTGATCGAAGTCTGGTCAATATGAAAAGCATCCGCAACCGCAAGACGCAGAGAACGCAGCGCCGTATCACCGGATGTAATCGGAAGTACGATAATTCCTACCAGAGCAATAATACCGCCGACCGGACCCAGGATATTCTTACATACAACACCGATCGTCGCTGTCGCCAGAGAAGCATCCGCTGCCTGCAGACCCAGGTTATAAACACCCATAGCTCCTGCTGCCCATACCATAGCGATGAACCCTTCCAGAACCATCATATTATAGAAGGTCATACGTCCCTGACGTTCGCTCTTCATCGTTCTGGAAATGATTGCTGTCTGTGTGGAATGGAATCCGGAAAGGATACCGCAGGCTACCGTGATAAAGAATACCGGGATAAAATGATTGGCTTCAAAATAATCGCCGTAAGAAACCAGCGCGCCGTTCCAGTTATCCCACACTTCGATCAGCGGATATCCATGAACAAACAAACCAATGAAAACGCCGACTGCAGAAAACAGCAGGATGGCTCCAAATACAGGATAAATCCGGCCGATGATCTTATCGATCGGGAATATTGTAGCCACCAGATAATACACAAAGATCACACCATAGATCACCCAGGTGGAAACCGAAGTCGCCTTGCCGTCAAAGCCAAATACCTGTGTCGCAGCAATGTCGCCCGGTGTATAGATAAACACCGCTCCCACCAGAAGAAGCAGAAGGCTGCAGAAAATCTGATAAAAGGTATAGACGCCTTTGTTGCTGTACTTGCGGATCATATCCGGCATCTGCGTTCCGCCGTCACGCAGGCAGATCATTCCGGAAAAATAGTCATGCATGGCACCGCCGATGATGTTTCCGATCGGAATCGTAAGAAAGGCGATCGGTCCAAACAGAATTCCCTGAATCGGTCCAAGGATGGGTCCGGTTCCGGCAATGTTCAGCAGGTTGATCAGACTATTCTTCCATTCCCTCATCGGCACATAATCCACGCCGTCCTGTTTCGTGTAAGCCGGTGTCTTTCTGTCGTCCGGTTTGAATACATGCTCACAGAATCTTCCATAAAGCATAGCGCCGACGAGCAGAATCACAAGTCCTGCAATAAAAGTGATCATAACAAATCTCCCCCTCTTCCAAATGATATCTCATTATAGCACTGCCGCGTTAAATTGTAAATATTTCTTACTTTTACTATTTTTACAATTATTTTTAATGTTTTATGTATAAAACGTAGAAATTTTTGTTTTCGTTTTCCGAGTATACAATTTTTTGAAGGATTTCCCGGATTTTCCCGTCAGACTGGAAATCCGGTCCGACCGCTTCTATCGCATAATACAAAAAACCGGAGCGCCGTATTTCCCTGAGGAAACACAACACTCCGGTGTTATCAGCAGATCTCCGCACCCGCCGGCATCTCTTTCTCCGGCGTCATCAGACTTAAGTTTCCATCTGCATCTTCCGCACAGAGCAGCATACCTTCCGACAGCACGCCAGCCAGCTTCGCAGGTTTCAGATTCACCAGAACCATAACCTTCTTACCGACCATCTCTTCCGCTGTATACTGTGACTTGATGCCGGAAACGATCTGTTTTACCTGGCTTCCGATTTTTACCTGAGAGCAGAGCAGTTTTTTGGATTTCTTCACTTCCTCACAGGCAATGATCTCACCCACCTGGAACTGCATCTTCATGAAATCATCAAAGGTGATCTCTTCCTTCGATTCGATGTCGATCACCTGCTCCTCTTTTCCACCGCCATTCTCTTTGTCCTGGCTGTCTTCATCCTTTCCCGCCTCTTTGGCAGCTGCAGCTTTCTGCTCCGCCTGGATCACTTCTACCTTTTCCATCACTTCTTTCACATCCAGTCTCTGGAACAGGATTTCCGGTTTCTCTGTTACCTTATTTCCGGACGGATACAGACCAAAGGTTCCAAGCTCCTCATAGGAACGCTTTTCCGCGTGAAGCTGAGCCAGGATCTTCTCCGTGGTCTCCGGCATATAGGATTCCAGCAGACATGCACCGATGGAAATACTCTCAACCAGGTTATAAAGAACCGTAGCCAGACGGTCTTTTTTCCCTTCGTCTTTCGCCAGCGCCCACGGCATCGTCTCATCAATATATTTGTTGCAGCGTTTAAACAGATTGAAGATCTCCGTGATCGCATCCGCAACCCTCAGATCCTCCATCTTCGCAGCCACTTTGTCCACCGTTCCGGTCACAACCGCCTTCAGATCCGCGTCTACCGCTTCCTCAACGCCTGTATTGGTCACAACTCCGTCAAAATACTTATTGCTCATGGAAATCGTACGGTTTACAAGATTTCCCAGCGTATTTGCCAGATCGGAATTCATACGTTCCACCATCAGTTCCCAGGTGATGACGCCGTCATTCTCGAACGGCATCTCATGGAGCACAAAATAACGCACCGCATCCACGCCGAACAGGCTCACCAGATCGTCCGCGTAGATCACATTTCCCTTGGACTTGCTCATCTTGCCGTCGCCC
>CABUPZ010000036.1 GCA_902493585.1 uncultured Fusicatenibacter sp.
CTCATGTTATGCGACACACAGCCTGCACAAGAATGGCAGAGTGCCGTATGGACATTAAGGTATTGCAGTACATCATGGGACACGCTCATTTTGATGTGACTATGGAAGTGTATAATCATTTGGGCGACAGGGCAAGGATTGAAAATGAGATAGCAAAGCTGGATAGTATGGCTGTAAACTTCTGACACCAGAAAAGAAAAAATTGGCGTCAAATTGGTGTCAAACCTAAGAAAAATGACAATTTCAATAGTAATAAATGTATGCAAACCATTGATTTTACTGGGTTTGCAAAAAAATCCAAAAATATTAGCACTCACCTCTTGACAGTGCTAACAATAAGTGTTATAGTACGATTAGAACAAAGGAAGGGAGAAAAAAAAGAAGATTTCTTCCGATTCGTTCAAAATCGACACCTCGGACTTCTCCGACAGTGCTAATATAACAAAATCAAAGTTATTGTTTTATGAAAGGAGATATGACTTATGATGATGCCTAGTATTTTTGGAGAAAACTTATTTGATGATTGGATGGATGATTTCGACAGAGAGTTCTTCGGAACAAGAAATCCGCTGTACGGAAAACACAGCAAAAACATGATGAAGACAGACGTCCGCGAGACAGAAAATACCTACGAACTGGATGTGGATCTGCCAGGTTTTAAGAAAGATGAAATCACGGCTGAACTGAAAGACGGCTATCTGACGATTTCCGCTGCAAAAGGCCTGGATAAGGACGAAAAAGACAACGATGGAAAATATATCCGCCGCGAGCGTTATGCAGGTTCCATGAGCCGCAGCTTCTATGTCGGCAATGGAGTTCATCAGGATGATATTCATGCGAAATATGAAGACGGTATTCTGAAGCTGTCCATCCCGAAGAAAGCGCAGCAAACCGTAGAGCAGAAAAACTACATCTCCATCGAGGGATAATCCACACAGGTACTTCTTCTCTGCAGTTTTTTCCACGGACACACCTGAACGATCAGAGATTTTCCAAAACAGACAGACGGTTGAACCGCCTGTCTGTTTTTATGCCATAAAATCAATCACAGCTCATGATCTCTGGGCAACAACTGTTCTCACAACTGCAAAAAGGCGCTCCGAAATCCCTCTGCGGGATCCGGAGCGCCTTTTTTATGGAATCTCTCTTCCGACTGAAATTACTTAAGAGTAACTTTAGCGCCTTCAGCTTCCAGTTTGGTCTTCAGCTCTTCAGCCTCAGCTTTGGAAGCGCCCTCTTTCAGTACCTTCGGAGCGCCGTCAACTACTTCTTTCGCCTCTTTCAGGCCCAGACCTGTAGCTTCACGAACAACTTTGATAACTTTAACTTTGTTCGGGCCAACTTCTGTCAGCTCTACGTCGAACTCGTCTTTCTCTTCAGCTGCTGCTGCATCGCCAGCGCCTGCTGCTGCAACTACAACGCCTGCTGCTGCGGATACACCAAACTCTTCTTCACATGCTTTTACCAGTTCGTTTAACTCTAATACGGATAACTCTTTAATCGCTTCGATAAATTCAGCGGTTGTTAACTTTGCCATTTTTATTTCCTCCTTGGATATTTTTAATTTCTGATTCTTATTTTCCGGAACCTCGGTTCCTGTCAGAGTCAATTAAGCCTCTGCTGCTTCGCCGCCTTTGGACTCTGCGATCTGATTAAGAACACGAGCCAGGTTAGCGATCGGTGACTGGATGCTTCCAAGCAGTTTGCCAAGAAGTTCTTCTCTTGACGGAACAGCTGCCAGTGCTTCCACGCCTTTCTTGTCATAGTAGCTGCCTTCCACAATACCGGAAACCATTTCCAGCTTCGGAGCAGTCTTAGCAAATTTTGCGATGATTCTGGCCGGAGCAGTTGCATCATCTTTGCTGATTGCAAGTGCGTTGGTTCCTTCCAGATCTTTGCAAAGTTCTTCGCACGGAGTTCCCTGGAATGCGAAGTTCATCATCGTATTTTTGTATACTTTGTAATGAACACCAGCTTCTCTTAACTCCTTACGCAGTTTTGTATCCTGCTCTACAGTAAGGCCACTGTAGTTAACCAGAATCACGGACTCTGCGTCTGCGATCTGTGCAGAAATCTCTTCTACGACAGGCTTTTTCAGTTCTACCTTTGCCATAACGGTTGCACCTCCTTGTAGTATTTCGTACCTACGCTTCGGAAGCATAAAAAAGCTCTTCCGCGAAAACGGAAGAGCTGCAAAATTCAACAATTCGTGAATGTAACTTCTCCTCGGCGGGCGTTTTGATCCTTATGCCTTACGGCACCCGCTGTCTTCGGCGTGATACAGGATGTATCATAACATAGCTGCCGCATGATGTCAAGAAGTTTTTTCAAATTATTGGATCACTTGGTAACAATGCAGCCAGGTCTGCACATTTACTGCGCAGACCGTATGAAAACGCAGCGCCTGTGGGCATCCGCTCACGGCTTATTCTCCACATCGTCAATAGCATCGATGATCGCGGACCGGAAACCGCTGCGTTCCAGGGAAGCCACTCCGACGATCGTGGTTCCTCCCGGAGAGCAGACCGCGTCCTTCATCGCGCCGGGGTGCTGCCCGGTCTCCAGATGCAGTTTGCCTGTACCGACAAGCATCTGAGCCGCAAAGCGATAAGCCTGCGCCCTTGTCAGTCCGTGTTTGACGCCGGCATCTCCCAGGGCTTCAATAAACATTGCCGCGTAAGCGGGCGTACAGCCGCATACGGTGCCTGCAACGGAAAGATGGGCAGTGTCAACCGTCTCAACCAGCGCAATTTTTTCGAACAGTTCTTTGACCATCTGAAATTCTTCTCCGGTCAGCGAATGCTTGTCCTCGCAGACGATAATGCCTTCTGCGACTGCCACCGGCGTATTGGGGCAGACGCTCAGGTGATGTGTCCCCGGAAGAAGCGCCTGCTCCAGTTTTTCAAACGGATAGCCTGCCGCCACCGACACGACGATCTTATCTTTCAGCTCTTCCCGGATGGGCGCTGTCACTTCCTGAATCATGTACGGCTTTACCGCCAGGATGACCAGATCCGCGCTGTCCGCCACCTCTTTGGCGTCCCTGCACGCATGCATTCCCCGTTCTTCTGTATTGCGGCAAAGCTTTTCCCAATTTCTGGCGCATGCATAGATCTGTTCCGGCTTTAACGCGCCGGTGCGCAGAAAGCCTTCCGCCATTGCCTGTGCCATATTTCCAAATCCTATGAATCCTACCTTTAATTCTGACATTTCAAGATTCCTTTCTGTTTTACGATCTCACTGAACAATCGTTCAGCTGGCTGAACGGTTATCTCACTGAAAATACTGGTCGATTCCATCTGCGATGCCATCCACCATTTTCTTCTGGAAATCGCTGTCCGCCATTTTGGAATCGTCTCCGGCATTGGACATAAATCCCATTTCCACAATCGTCACCGGCATGGTTGACCAGTTGATTCCGCTCATGTCATCGGTAAGCATGACGCCACGGTTGCGCAGACCGGTAGCCTGACAGTAACTGTCGATGATGCACTGGGAAAGCCGCTGGCTTTCCGGGGCAAGGGCAGATACAAACGGATTGGAATCCGACGGCGCCATACAGAGCGCGCCATTGACGGAACCGCTGTCGTCGCCATTGGCATGGATCCTCACCAGAATGTCTCCCCCCACAGATGACGCATACTCAGCACGCTCTTTGTTGCTGATATTTACGTCATGTGTCTCACGTGTCATATAGACCGTATATCCTCTGCTTTCCAGCTCCGTGCGCAGCAGCAGGGAAACCTGAAGATTCAGTTCATACTCATCCAGCCCTGAGACACAGCCTGTGGTTCCCGAGGTCACTCTGGCCTTCATAACAGAACTTCCAGGACCGACAGGCTCTTTCCGGCTGTCCCCCTGTCCCTGATGACCGGGGTCGATCACGATCACCTGACTCAGTTCCTTTTTGTCCGTCAGCACACCGTCGGCATTAAAGTAATACGTTTCTCCGTCGATCACAAACTCTCCGCTGTGGAGCCTTCCGCCCCAGTCTCTCAGGTAATACCAGTTCTCTCCCTGCTGCAGCCACTGACTGCTTGCCATCTTGCAGTCGCTGTTGAACCAGTACCAGTCGTTTCCGATTCTGCTCCAGCTATTGTTCAATGCTGCACCCCAGCCGCGGAAGTAATACCAGACGCCGTTTTCCTGGCGCCACTGGTCATGGAGCATTCCTCCCCAGTCTCTGACATAGTAGAGGTTTCCTCCTTCTTCAATCCACTGGGCGCTTGCCATGGTACAGTCACTGTTGAACCAGTACCAGTCGTTCGCGATCTTGCTCCAGCCATTGTTCAATGCTGCGCCCCAGCCGCGGAAATAATACCAGATTCCGTTTTCCTGACGCCACTGGTCATGGAGCATTCCTCCCCAGTCTCTGACGTAGTACAGATTTCCTCCCTCTTCGATCCACTGAGCGCTTGCCATGGAGCAGTCATCATTGAACCAGTACCAGTCATTTTCCAGCTTATTCCAGCCGTTGTTCAGCGCACCGCCCCAGCCGCGGAAAAAGTACCAGGTACCGTTCAGCTGTTTCCAGCCATCTTCCTGATTGGTGCTCTTGAACATTTTATCGTTCTGCTCCGGATCCAGATAATAAAGATCATTTCCGTTTTTCTGAAGCCCGCTGAGGCGATGTCCGTCCGCGGTATCCAGCAGATACCATTCACCATCAAGGATCAGCCAGCCGGAAGTCGGACCCGATGCATAGTTGCCGTTCTTGCATACCGCGCCGTTCATGATGTAGTAAGTCTTGTCCTGAACGGTGATCCAGCCTTCCTGTGTATACAACTTTCCGTCTTTGTCGAAGTAACGGGTCTGTCCGTCAACATCTCCGAAACCATCCTTCACGATTGTTCCGTATACACTTTCTGCGCCAGGCTGTCCTCCGTCCTCGGAGAAATAGCAGGTATATACCGCACCATTCGTATCGGTGAACGTCTGTGCACCGGTGAGAAGATATCCGGTGTCCTCCGCTGCCAGATAGGTCTTGCCGCCTTCTGTAAACAGTCCGGTCTTCGGAGCTCCAGTCTGTGCGTCATAGAAAATCCATCGGTCATTGCCTTCCGCATCTTTCACCGGATTCCAGCCCGCCTCATAGACAGTTTTCCGTGCTCTCTCAGCATCCTCAGCTTCTCCCGCGGACTGAGCGGATGGCGCCGCACTTTCTTCAGACGATTCGGATGCCGCCGTATTTTCTCCGGACGTTACAGACAATGCCCCATCTTCCTCCGACTGCACGGACGGCGTATCTGCTGCCGTCTGTTCTGATGACGGCTTCTCTGATCCTTCTGCCGCCGCATCTGCTTCGACAGCCGGCGCTGCGACAGGCTCCTGTGCCGGTGTTCCCTCCGGATTCGGAACTTCACTCTCTGTCTGAGACTCCGCATTCACAGAGGCAGAATCCGAGACGTCCGAAGCAGCGTAAGCTGTCATCGGAACAGCACTGACAGAAACGGCAATCGCCATCGCTGCCAACCATTTTCTTTTCATCCTGATTCCCTCCCATCATTTTTCCTGAATAAAGCCATTTTCAAGCATACTCCGGCAGTTTCCTGCACTGCCTTTCCCAGGCTTCACCCTTCTGCTCTCACGCTGAAACCGTCACGCCCTTCGAACCATCCGCCGCCCTGGGGAATTTCCGTGTTTTTCCACTCGTCGGCTTTTTCATACCTGCCGCTGCGCACACAATCCAGCAGCTGACGTCCCATTCCCACATACATCCGGCGGTGCCCCGCAAATTCATTGTTCAGCGCCGGAAGTGAAATTTCCGTGGTACAAAAACTTCCGTGGCTCTGATAAAGCAGTTCCGGCCGCTCTGACAGAAGCAGTTCCATCAGCGGCTGGTAATAGGCTCTCAGATACGCCTCCCTGGTGAAATCAAACGCCTGCCCTTCTTCCGTCTGCGGCACTTCCCGGATCACAGCTGTATAAAATCCTCTTTCATAATAGTTCATGCACGCGACCTTGTGCAGGGGAGCACCTTTTCCGATCTTCGCAACCCCTTCCGCCTCCCTGCAGGCATTCCGGAAAGCAAGCTGGCTGTTTTCGCTTCTTCCCACCGATTCCCATACACTGTAAGAGCCGGAGCCTTTCTGCATACCAATCAGATCATAACGATATTTTTTTCCGTATCTGCCGATCTCTGTCAGCTCTGGCTGCTCAATCTGATTGATATGTACCAGATAATCATCCTGAAACATTTTTCCCGCAATGATCTTTGCGAAAACAGCTCCCAGGTAATGGGAGATTGTTCCCTTTTCACTGACATCCAGATACATGGTCCTGGCAGATTTCACCAGCTGGTCGCCCTTGACCTCCAGCGCATTTTCCACCATCGCCATTTTCTGCAGCAATTCACTTTTTCTTTTCTCGCGAAACGGCGGCGTCAGCCGCCCTGCCGGCATGGTACAGGTCAGGACTGCATGGATCAGTTCCAGATTGGTAAATTCCAGCATCATATCATTTTTGCACAGTCCGCTGGAATCCTGGGAATCAATCACCGTCACCGGCATGGTATATGTTTTTTCTTCTGTTAAAATCATAGAAACCTCATTGTGACCGTTCAGCTGGCTGAACGGTTACACCTCATTCAGTACTCTCCACCGTGTTCCTTCAGCCATCGCTCACGCCGCCGGTAATCCGGCAGTACGGAAGCGACAATCTGATAAAACTGCCTGGAATGATTCATCTCCTTCCGATGAGCCAGTTCATGCACCACTACATAATCCAGGATCTCCTCCGGCATCCGGACAAGCTTCCAGTTAAAATTCAGATTGCCCTTACTGCTGCAGCTGCCCCAGCGTGTTTTCTGCTCACGGACCGTGATCCTTCCGTAGGTCACTCCCATTTTCTCCGCATAGAAAGCAACTCTCCCGGGAAATACCTTCCGCGCCTCCTGAATCTTTTCCTCCCGTTCGCCGGGCGTCAATTCCTGCCGCTCCCGCAGTCTCTCCTGGGCGTACAGTTTCTGCTGGTACTGCCGGATCCATCCCTGTTTCTGCCGGACAAATTCTTCGATCTTTGTGATCGGACAGCGCAGAGGCGCACGCACCACCACCGAACCATCACGGCGGATCTGGATGGCGATACTCTTTCTGTTCGTGCGTATCAGCTGATAATCCGGCGGGTCGGAAAAACTTCTCTGTCCTTCCTGCCCCGCCGTCTTTTTCTCTTCATTCATCTGCCTATCCCAGATATGCCTGCAGAAGTTCCAGCGTATTTTTTACACCGTCCCTGTGACTTCTCTCATACCCATGGGAAGCATAGACTCCCAGTCCGATCAGCCCGTGGCGCACATCATGGCCAGCAGTCAGCGCAGCCTCCGCATCGGAACCGTAATGGGGATAAACATCAACCGCATAGCTCAGCTTCTTCTCCTGCGCAGCTTTCACCAGCGCGGAAACCACCTCATAATTGTAAGGTCCACGGCTGTCTTTCGCACAGATGGAGACCATTCGCTCATCACATTCCAGCCCTTCGCCGACGCATCCCATATCCACGGAAAGGATCTCGGTCACACCTTCCGGAACCGTCGCGGAAGCTCCGTGGCCCACCTCCTCATACACAGTAATATGCTGGTACACGCAGCGTTTCGGAGTAACCTTTTCCTTCTTCAGATACCGGGCATATCCCAGCAGGATTCCCACGCTCAACTTGTCATCCAGAAAACGGCTCTTGATATATCCGGATTCTGTCACCGTTGTGCGAGGGTCAAAGCATACGATATCTCCATTGTGGATTCCCAACTGATTCAGGTCTTCTACCGAAGAAACCGGCTCATCCAGCACTGCTTCCACCGTATCCCAGGTTCTCTTTGTGTCGTTATATTCGCCATTCACATGGATGGACGCGTTCACCAGCTGGCAGGTGGCGGAATACACCTTTCCGGACTTTGTGATGACCCTGCAGTTCTCCGTCTCCGCGTTGTTGGGGTTCATGCCGCCCAGCGGCGTCATTTTCAGCCTTCCATTACCTTTTCTTTCACATACCATTGCTCCCAGCGTATCCGCATGTGCTTCCAGCAGGATGGCATTGTCCTCCTCTTTTCCGCCAAGCTTTACCAGTACCCCGCCTTTTACGGTCTGTACCGGCTCATAGCCCAGCTTTCTGTATTCTTTCATCAGATAATCCGTCACATTCTGTGTATATCCGGACGGACTGTCGATCGCAAGGATCTTCTGTGTCTCCTCGATAATGTATTCTACATAGCTTTTTTTCATCTTCCAGTCTCCCTTTTTTGTTACTTTTCCATCGGATAAATGATGCCCCAGGATTTTCTCAGGCGGTCCATCAGTTCCATGATCCGGATCGTCTCTGCATGAGGCATCTGCGGACACTCCTTCCAGCCTTTTTCCAGCGCCTCTTTGCACGCCAGAACTTCATACTCATATCCATTGATCTGCTCCGGCACCGGAATCGTGCGGATACAGGTACGGCTCAGGTCAAAGATCCGGATTTCCTCCGGATTGTTGATATTCTGCACTTCGATATAACCCTTGTCCCCGTTGATCACGCCAAGGCGGTCTGACTGCACCATCATGGAACTGTACAGCACGGCCATCCTTCCATCCTCAAAAGTCAGGGTGATGCTGTTCTGCGCATCCACACCGGTCTCCCATTTTACACAGGCGGAGGAAACCTCTCGGATCTTCTCCGGGAATGTCATACACGCAAAATTAATCGGATAAACGCCCAGATCCAGCAGCGCTCCGCCGCAAAGATCCGGGTTTGTCATCCGCTCCACGTGTGTGATCGGGTAGCCCAGGTTGGCGCTCAATGAAGTGACTTTTCCAATCACACCGCTGTCGATCAGATCCAGGATCATCTGACGGCTTGGCATATAACGGGGCCAGATCGCTTCGGTCAGAAGCAGGCCTTTCTCTTCTGCAAACGCAGTCAGGTCTTTCGCCTGTTCCGCGTTCATCGTAAACGCCTTCTCACAGAGTACGTTTTTCCCATGCGCCAGCGCCAGTTTCGCATGTTCGTAGTGCATGGAATGAGGCGTTGCCACATAAACCAGATTCACAGCCGGATCGCTGACCAGTTCCTCATAGGAACCATATGCTTTCGCAAATCCCTGCTCTTTCGCAAAAGCCTCCGCACGGGACAGTGCTCGTGCGCCTACCGCATAGGGTTCCACGTCTTCTCCTCTTTCCTGCAGGCCGCGCACCGCTGCCGCCATCGACCGGGCGATGTTGCCTGCTCCCAGGATTGCTACTTTCATCTTCATCTTTTTATCTCCTTTTTCTACCCGCGGAATTTTTTCACAAAACCTTTGGTGAAATTATACTACAGATCGGCGGCAAATGCCAGTAGATTCCTGGGGCTGGGGGGGACGAAATCCGCCAGGGGCAGGTGGTCTGCATGGACGACGGGCGGCTGGCGGATTTCTGGTCGTTGGAAACGGGAGTTTGTAAGGTCCGGTATAGAAAACATGAAGATTTAGGTGGAATGTGAATGGTGCGATGTCGGAGTATTTTTTTGCTGGATGGAGGGGGTTCGTTTTTTTCGGATGTGTGTGATTGCCAGGGTGACAAGTTGTATGCAGCCGATGATGATGGTCAGCAGCAGGGCATAGATGATCAGCAGGATCAGCCGTACTGCGTTGAGTATACCGGTTATAAATGTGTTTTCTGTCATGTTTTTTGGCCTCCATTTCCTCATAATATGGTATTCCTATCTTCCGGAATTGTGCAACAGTTCCGACAGATATTCTTTCTTTGCAGAACCGGCACTTTCGTGGGCCAGGAGGCCTTGTCCTCGAAAGTGCCGGCTGTTTTTGAAGTTCTGTTATTATTTTAGGAAATTTGGAGGTTTTTTTCCATCGACTGAGGTTACATTTGCCCTGCAAAGCTTACATTTTTGTAATGGAAGTTCTCTGAATCAGTCGATTTTCAGGATCATTTCCAGGATTCTCCGGGCGCAGAGCCGGATCTCTTCTTTTGTAATATAACCTTTTTCCAGTGCTTCCATCACGCGCTCCGGATAGCCGTTTGCCATCTTGATGTCGTTTCCGGCTTTTGCTTCCCGGTAATGTTCTCCGTGGGTCCACCAGTCGGTGGTCACAATTCCCCGGAAGCCCCATTCGCCGCGGAGGATGTTGGTCAGCAGGTCTTTGCTCTCGGACGTATGTACGCCGTTGACCAGATTGTACGAGGACATGATCGTATACGGATCTGCTTCCTTTACGATAATCTCAAAAGCCTTCAGATAGATTTCTCTTGCCGCCCGCTCGGAAACTCTGGAATCGCTGTCTTTTCTGTCTGTCTCTTTGTTGTTGAACGCAAAATGCTTTACGCTGGCTCCGATATGCTGGGACTGAATGCCCCGCACAGCCGCGGCGCCGGTCTTTCCTGCCACCAGCGGATCTTCCGAGTAATACTCAAAGTTTCTTCCGCACAGGGGGCTTCTGTGAATGTTGACTGCCGGAGTCAGCCAGATTCCGATGTTGTTTTCCTTAACCTCTTTCGCGCCGGCTTCGCCCACTGCCTCTGCGGCTTCCGGGTCCCAGGTACATGCCACCAGCGTCGCGCAGGGCCATGCAGTGGTCGTCACGCCGCACTGTGGCTGGATCCGGAGACCTGCCGGGCCGTCTGCCGTCATGACATTGGGAACTCCGTATTCCGGAAGATTTCCCATTCCATAGGTATTCGCAACCCCTGTGTTCGGCTGTCCGCCCAGCAGATGAACCATCTCTTCCTCGGACAGCTGATCCAGAAACGCATCCATGTCTGCGCGGCCTTCCGCCACATCGATCAGCAGGATCCTGTCTTCCTGTCCCATCCGGCTGTTCCGGCTGATAGCCCGGACCGCAGGCGTGATTCCTTCCAGTGTACCGAGATCCTGCCGCTCCAAGCCCGGCTCTTCCTCATACTCGCCGGTCTGCAGTGTCTCATAACTTCCGTCTGCCAGCATCCGTCTGGTCAGTTTTTTCGGTTCCAGCTGTCTGGTCAGCTGTTCCGTTACGGTATCCTGCTCCACCTCATACTCAAAAAATTCAATTCTTTCTGCATCTCTCACAGAATTTCCCACGTAGAAGCAGTAGGAGCCTTTTTCCAGAACCCATGCAGATTCCGCAACTTTTCCGGTGTCATCATAGGACGCCATCTGAGCCGCCGGAAAACGAAGCTCGATTTTCTGGCTTTCTCCCGGTTTCAGCATTCTTGTCTTTTTATAGGCTGCCAGCACCTTCGCCGGTTTGCCCAGTTTTCCCTGTGGCGCTCCGTAATAAATCTGGACAACCTCACGTCCTTCCCGGTCGCCGGTGTTGTTTACTTCCACAAGGAAACGGATCCAGCCGTCCATCGCGTCTGTTTCCAGCGTATAGATCCGGAAAGTGGTATAGGACAATCCGTAGCCGAACGGATAGTTGACTTTCTCCGCCGCCCCCGGAATCGTCTCAAAGTAACGGTAACCCACATAGATATCATCGGTATATTCCACATAATTTCTGGACTCATGGAAATTCGCGCTGGACGGATAGTCTTCCAGAGACGCCGCAAAGGTATCAGTCAGCTTTCCGGAAGGATTCACATCGCCGCAGAGGATATCCGCCGCAGCCAATCCCCCTTCCATGCCTCCCTGCCATGCCATCAGGACAGACGGAATCCGGTCGTCATCTTTGAACCAGGAGGTATCCACCATTCCTCCCACATTGAGGACGACCGCTACCTTTGCAAAGTTTTCCCGGACCGTCTCGATCATCTTCTTCTCTGCCTCTGTCAGATAAAAATCTCCGTTTTCAAAAATCGACTGGCTGAGGCTCTTCTGACGCACCTCGTCCTCAAACAGCTGGTAGCCTTCCTCCTGTGTGGAGCAGGTACGATCCCAGCCCTCGCCGGAAAAGCGGCTGATGCTGATGATCGCCGTATCGGTGAACGCTTTCGCCCGAGCCAGCAGTCCTTCGGGAATTTCCGGCTCCCTGGTCATTCCCGGCAGCGCGCCTTCGGCGTACTGTTTTTCCATTTCTTTCTGATAAAATGCGGCGAGATCATGAAGCAGCTCCACTTTTCCCTCCTGTTCTTTGATCTTCATTCCCTCATACAGATTGCGGACATAGGCAACTGTAACATCGCCGCTGCCGCCGCCTCCTTTGACATAGTCAATGGTTCCCTTGCCGAACAGCGCCACTTTGGTTCCCTTCGCCAGGGGAAGCAGTCCTGTCGCATTTTTCAGCAGTACCATTCCTTCTCCCGCTGTCTTTCTGGACAGTTCGATGTGCTCCGCACTGCCTGTTACTTTTTTGCTGCCGAGGGGCAGATTCGGCTGGTATAAAATTCTCTGCCATTTTCCCATAAGTTTTGTCCTCCTGTTATGTTTTCCCGCAGCAGTTCTTCCATTCGCCTTTTCTTCTTGTATGAACCGCTGTTTTTCCCTGCATTTTTAAAATTGTTTTTATGCATTTTCCGGATCGATTCCGTTACTATCAGCATAACGCAAATGGGCGGAAAGAACTATAATACTTTTGCTAAATAATAACACTTTTTTGTCTTTTTGATTGATCAAACAGGTGGTTTGTTCTTTACTTTCAACAGCAGTATATCTATAATGTTCTAAGAATGATTCTGCTGTATCTGTCAGACGAATTTGATTGGTTTTGGCTGTTTCTTTTGGCCGTTTGCTTTTTATTTCATTGCTTTTTTGATTGCATTTTGTGTTTTAATTGTATTTTTAATTGAGAAATGGGGATTTGAAATGGAATTTTTTCAGGTGGAGAAACTAACGGATCATGTGACGAGGATTTCCGGGCTTATTTCGGAGTATCTGTATCTGGTGGAGGGGTCGGAGCGGGCTTTGTTGATTGATTCCGGATGCGGCGCTGGAGATATCCGCTCTTTTGTTGAATCGCTTACATCGCTTCCTTTGTCGGTGGTTCTGACGCATGGACATTATGATCATGCCGGAGGGGCTGGCAGATTTGAAGAGGTTTGGATCAATTCTGTGGAACTGAAACCTACGCCGATCCATTATGACCGGTCTCAAACTTTCGAAAAGCTGAAGGCGTGGCATCCTTCTCTCCGGGTGGAGGATATGTCGCCGGATTCCGTTTTTTGTCTTGACAACGAATCTTCTGGTGACGATGGCTTCGGTGCTTTCCCGTCTGACTGCAGTGTTTCTGCTTTGGACGGGTCAGGAAAAGCTTCTGTCCTCTGTCATCCTTTGACTGCGGGCATGCAGTTTTCTCTTGGCGGGATTTCTGTGGAAGCGATTCCCTGCCCCGGACATACGCCGGGAACTTTTTGTATGCTGATCGTGGAGGATCGTCTGCTTCTGACCGGAGATGCCTGCCATTCGATCAGTTATCTTTTCTTTGACAACGCACTTTCCATTGAAGAATACCTGGAAAATCTGTGTATTCTGAAACAGCAGGAGGAACGCTGGGATTCTCTGCTTCTCTCACATCCGATCGGTGCGGCTCCAAAGAGTATGCTGGATGAGGTAATCCATCTGTGCGATGAGATCCTGAAAGGAGCAACGGATGAGGTACCTTATGATTATCAGGGAAAACCTGCCTTTATCGCAAAAGCAGTGGATGAAAATATGCTGCGCAGAGACGGGGTATATGGAAATATCATCTTCCGCAAAGACAAGCTGCGGAAAAAGCATTGACTGGAATAATAAAAATAGCCGTCGGCCTTATCCTCACAGGTCGACGGTTATTCATTTTCAGCATACTCATTAAGGCGAATTGCATTACGCTCTGCTCTGCATGGAATTGTCCCCGAAGATCACGCTGATGCTCGTGCCTATCTCCGGTGTGCTGTCCACTTCGATCTTGGCATCGTGCAGGATCGCTCCATGCTTCACGATGGACAGTCCAAGGCCTGTGCCGCCGGTTGCGCGGGAGTGGCTCTTATCTACGCGGTAGAACCTTTCAAAGACACGCTCCTGCTCTTCTTTCGGGATTCCAATACCCGTATCTTCTACACGGATGACCGGATGTCTCTCTTTGTTATATCCCACCGAGATCTTTACTTTTCCGTCAGCTTTATTGTACTTGATTGCATTGTCGCAAAGGTTGTAGACCATTTCATAAAGGATCTGCCGTGCGCCGTGTACAACCGCCATCTGCCCCTCCACATTCAGCTGGACATTCCGCTCTTTTGCCCGCAGCATCAGCTGACCTTCCACGTCTTTACAGAGCTGATACAGCTCCACATCTTCCATCATAATGGATTTGTCGCTCTCATCCAGCCGGGACAGTTTGATAATGTCTTCCACCAGAGAACTCAGACGGCTCGCCTCGCTGTGGATCCGTCCGGCAAACTTCGGAATATCTTCCGGTTTTACCATATTGTTCTCAATAATCTCCGCATAGCCGGAAATGGACATCAGCGGTGTCTTCAGCTCATGGGAAACGTTTGCGGAAAATTCCTTGCGCATGTTTTCCGCTTTCTGCTTTTCTGTGACATCCAGTACCAGGATCACCGCACCGGAGATCCGGTTGTTCACCCGCACCGGATTGGCCAGCAGCTGATACGTACGTCCCTGTACTTCCAGCAGACGTTCGTTGGACTTGCCGGTCAGCGCCTCATCCAGCGCTTCCTTCAGTTCCTGATTGCGGCTGACTGTGATAATATTGTGGTTGACGCATTCCTTTGCCGTCACATCAAACAGTTCCTGCGCAGAACGGTTGATCGACAGCACATCGGACTGATTGGTGACGATCAGACCGTCCTTCATGTACTCGGTGATCGTCATGTATTCTTCCTGGTTCTGCTTCATCTGGTTGACCTGTTCGCGGATCTTATTCTGCTGCTGATCGATCCGCTTCAGGAGGGGCTCCAGTTCATCATAAGCCACATTTTTCATGGGATGTTCCAGATCCAGATGATTGATCGGCTCTACCAGCTGACGGGTCATGCGGTTCGCAAACAGCATTGTAACCAGCAGAATTGCCAGGATCAACAGGATCACTCCGGCAATTCCGGAAGTGATAAACGCAAACACGCTTTCCGTCGTGCTGGCAAGTCTCAGAACACTGCCGTCGTCCAGACGGATCGCATAGTAAAACGTCTGTGTCTGCAGCGTATCCGAGTAACGGGAAATCTGCGCACTGCCATTTCTCACCGCCTTTTCAAACTCGGGACGGCTGCTGTGGTTCTCCATCGAGGATTCTTCCTCCATGGAATCGTAAAGAATACTTCCATCGGAAGCGATCAGTGTTACACGGCTTTCTGTCCGTGTTCCTGCTTTCTCCACATATTCTTCCCCGTATGTGTTCACTGCATAAGCCATCACCTGACACTCATCCTTGACTGCTTCCTGCATCTGTTCACTCAGGTTGTTGTACATAAACCAGCTCATGGAAAGGAACGTCAGGATGATCGCAGTGACTACGAGAATTACCTGTTGTTTGAATATTCTTCGCTTCACCAGCTCATCCTCCTATCCGGTAGCCGACGCCGCGTACCGTTTCTATCATATCTCCGCAATGGCCCAGTTTCTGGCGAAGCGTCCGGATATGGACGTCCACCGTTCTGGTCTCGCCGTCAAAATCATAGCCCCACACATGGCCGAGCAGACGGTCTCTGGACATAACGATTCCCTGATTTTCCATCAGGTATTTCAGAAGTTCAAACTCTTTCAGCGTCAGCGTTACTTTCTGGCCACCGATCAGCACCTGATGCTGTTTGACCTGAATCTGGATATCGCCGATCTGAAGCACCTCCTGACTCTTCTCATCCTTGCCGGCTCTTCGCAGCACCGCGCGGATCCTGGCAATAAACTCCATCATTCCGAACGGTTTTGTGATATAATCGTCCGCACCGTAATCAAGCCCCATGACCTTGTCGTATTCGGCGCCTTTCGCCGTTACCATGATCACCGGAATCTGTCTGGTCACTTCGGAAGCTTTCAGACGGCTCAGAATCTCCAGGCCGTCCTCCCCGGGAAGCATGACATCCAGAAGAATCAGTTCCGGCAGCTCTTTTTCCAGTTCCTGCATCAGTTCCTGTCCGCTGTCCATCCCCTTGGCGTGAAAGCCACTGGACTCCAGCGTATATACAATCAATTCCCGGATATTTCTCTCATCTTCCACGCAATAAATCATTGTCATTCTCCTTCATGCTGTCCCGTAATAGAAAACTCCACCCATTCTGCAATGTTGGTCGCATGGTCTCCGATTCTTTCATAATACTTGGCGATCATAAGATAATCCAGAGACTGTTCTCCCGAAGAAGTTCCATCCTTCAGCGCGCAGACCAGCTCGTTCTTCACTTCTTCAAACAGATGGTCTACCAGATCATCCTCACGGATTACCTGACGGGCAATTCCAAGATCCTGCTTTACATAGGCATCCACACTCTTGGACACCATGCGCTGGGTGATCTGTGCCATATCCTTCAGACGGATATTTTCTCCCGGCGCTTTCAAGTGAGTCGTCTGAACAATCTCGGCAATATCGGAAGCCTGATCTCCGATTCTTTCCATATCCGTGATCATCTTCAATGCCGCGGACACCTGGCGCAGATCACTTGCCACCGGCTGCTGCTGAAGCAGAAGCTTCATGCAGCTGCTCTCGATCTCCCGTTCCTTTTCGTCAATGGCAGCATCTTTTTTCCGAAGATCCTGTGCCGCCTGCGGGTCTTCTTCCATCAAAACCTGATATGCACGACTGATCGCCTGTTCGCAAAGCGCTCCCATTTCAATCAGCTCCACATGCAATTTTTCCATCTGCTGGGTAAAACGATCTCTCATATCAGCCAAACCTCCCTGTAATATAATTTTCTGTTCTCTTATCTTTCGGCATGGAGAATAGCTGCTCCGTATCATTATATTCTACCACTTCTCCAAGCAGGAAGAAAGCAGTTTTATCGGAAATACGTGCCGCCTGCTGCATATTGTGTGTTACCATGACAATCGTATAGTCTTTTTTCAGCTCTGTGGCAAGGTCTTCGATCTTTGATGTGGAAATCGGGTCCAGCGCAGAAGTCGGCTCATCCATCAGGATAACCTCCGGTTCCACAGCCAGTGTTCTCGCGATACAGAGACGCTGCTGCTGTCCTCCGGAAAGGCCAAGCGCGCTCTTGTTCAGACGGTCTTTCAGCTCATCCCAGATTGCTGCCTGACGAAGGCTGCGCTCTACGATCTCATCCAGCTGGGATTTCTTGCGGATGCCGAAGATCCTCGGACCATAGGCAACATTGTCGTAAACGCTCTTCGGAAACGGATTCGGCTGCTGGAAGACCATGCCGACTCTGTGGCGAAGGCTGATCGCGTCCAGATCCTGGAAAATGTCCGCTCCGTCCAGACGGATGTTTCCTTCAATCTTTACATTTTCCACCAGATCGTTCATACGGTTCAGAGTTTTCAGGAAAGTGGATTTTCCGCATCCGGACGGTCCGATAAACGCGGTAATCTCATGTTCCTCGATTTTCATATTGATATCTTTCAGTGCGTGGAAGTTTCCGTAATGCAGGTTCAGATTTTCCACTTCAAACTTGCTGTGACCGTTTGCACCATTTTTCTGTTCCATTTCTTCTATATTCCTTTCGTTTCTTCCGTTATATTCCATTCTGTCCTACAGACTCCAGTAACCATTCCGCCGTCTGAGCGGCTGCTCATCCTATTTAAGCTGCTTCTCCGGCACTCTTTCTGCTGATTCTGCGGCTGAGGGCGTTTGCTCCGATATTAAAGACAAGAACAAGGATCAGCAGAACTGCGGAAGACAGATTCGCAAGGGCGCGGTCCTGTCCGTTGGTCTGCAGGTTCCAGATCTGAAGGGAAAGTGTCTCCGCCGGCCGGAAAATGTTCAGCGGGCAGGTCGGTGACGACAGATCCCAGTTGCTCCACCGCAGGTCGCTTCCTGATCCTGTCGTGTAAAGCAGCGCCGCTGCCTCTCCGAATCCACGTCCTGCAGCCAGGATAACACCTGTCATGATTCTCGGCACACACGCCGGGAGAAGTACATGGAAGATGGACTGCCAGCGGGTTGCTCCAAGCCCGAGGCTTGCCTGCAGATATCCTTCCGGAAGTCCTTTGATGGCATCTTCCGTCGTTGTTGTGATCAGAGGCAGTGTCAGGATCGATACACAGAGCGCACCTGCGATCAGGCTTCTTCCAAGCCCTGCCATCACCAGGAAGATCAGGTAGCCGAACAAGCCGACAACAATGGATGGCAGAGAAGACAACGTTTCAATACAGATACGAAGAAACTTTGTCAGCGGACCCTGTTTCGCGTACATTGCCAGGTAAATTCCGCCGCATACGCCGATCGGCACTGAAAATACAAGAGAAATAAATACAAGGTACAAAGTATTGAACAGCTGGTTTCCGATACTTCCGGAACGTTCAAAAGCAAACATTTCAGGGGTTGCACCCGCCAGGCCTCCGATGATCACGTAGGAGGCAAAACCAATCAGAAGGGCAAAGAAGAAGATGGCAATGCAGTAAAACACAACCGTCATGACTTTGTCCACGCCGATGGAACGCTTAATCTTATTCATGATTATTTTCCTCCTTCCATAACACGGCTGCCCGCCATGTTCTTATCTTCTTCCTGCTCCATAGCGCGCACCTGACTCACGTTCCCTGTCTTCTTTTCTCCGGCTGCCGCGCGTTTTGTGCTTTTTTCGCCGGCTTTCTCCGGATTTTTACCTGAGAAGAAGTGGATCAGGAAGATGAACAGCAGGGACATCAGGAAGAGCAGAAGCGCCATGGTCCAAAGCGCAGTTTTCAGTTCTCCGCCTTCCATCGCATTTCCCATCTGAGAAGCGATCTCAGTGGTCAGCGTCTTTGTTCTCGAGAAAATACTGGTAGGAAGTGCTGTCGTCTGTCCGATGACCATCGCTACCGCAAGTGCCTCGCCAAACGCACGGGCAAGGCCAAGGATCACGCCGGAGATAACTCCCGGAAACGCAGCCGGAAGAACGATCCGGTAAGTGGTCTGCCAGCGGGTGGAGCCCAGTCCGTAAGCTGCCATACGGCAGTCTTTTGATACCGCGCGGATCGCGTCCGCGGAAACACTTGTGATCGTCGGGAAGATCATGATCGCCAGAACGATTCCCGCCGCCAGCAGGGAATGACCTACCTGAAGATCAAAAAGATCCCGGATTGCCGGAACCAGTACCGTCAGGCCGACCCATCCGTAAACGACGGAAGGAATACCTGCAAAGATCTGAACCACCGGACGATAAAATTTTTCTCCGAATTTCGGAGCGATCTCTGTCATAAAGATTGCAGAGCCCAGCGCAAACGGAGTGGAAATCAGAAGCGCCAGCCCGCAGGTGGACAGCGAACCCACGATAAAGATCAGTGCGCCGACGGTTCCGCCGCCGTCTGCTCCGTCCGCTGGATCCCATGCAGTGGAACCCAGAAATTCCATCAGGCTGTGTCCGAACTTTGTAAAAGTTCCGGACCCCTGATAAACCAGAAACGCGCCGATGCTGATGGTCAGGACGATGACAAACAAACCGCAGACCGTCATCAGTGCGCGCCAAAAATATTCTTTTCTAAACATGCCTTTTGTTGTATTCATAAAAATTCCTCTTCACCATATGGGCACTCTGCCGCCGGCAGCCTTCCCTTTTCCATTGCGTTATAAAAGGCGGGCATAGATGCCTCTGTGCCCGCCTTCCCTTTTTGCTATACTTAGTGCTCTGTTACCGTCATCTTGGAAGATGCGCCGTAGCCCAGCTCCTCCATACGGGTGCCGTAGTCATCGGACATGATGTAGTCAAGGAATGCCTGTACTACTTCGTTCGGCTCGCCGTTGGTATACATATGTTCATAAGTCCATACCGGGTAGGTTCCGTTATAAGTATTCTCCAGTGTCGGCTCAACACCGTCGATCGCTACTGTGGAAACGCCTGTATCCTCTCCGGTCAGATAGGAAAGAGCTACATAACCGATTGCGCCTTTGGTATCTCTTACGTTCTGCAGAAGAACTCCGGAATCATCTGTTTCCATGGAGGTGTTGGATGCCTCTTTGTTTCCATCCAGCGCGTATTTCTCGAAGGTTGCTCTTGTACCGGAAGATTCCGGACGTGTGATCAGGACGATGTCTTCATCCGGTCCGCCTACTTCGCTCCAGTTTGTGGTCTCGCCTGTGAAGATGGAGATCAGCTGATCTTTGGTCAGGTCGGTAACGCCTGCCTCAGCAACATCCGGGTTCACGATCGGAGCCATGGTGATTACACAAACCTGATGGTCTACCAGACCCTCTGACATGGATGCGTCAAGCTTCTCTTCTGCGGTAACATCGGAGTTTCCGATATCTACGGTACCGTCAGCTACCTGCTGAAGTCCCTGTCCGGAACCGCCTGCATCGATGGTAATGGAAACATCCGGATGCAGTTCATTGAAATACTCAGCCGCGTCATCTGCCAGCGGTTTCAGTGCGGAAGAACCTGCTGCGGTAATGGTTCCGCTCAGTTCATCTGCTGCCGCTTCTCCGGATGCCGCTGATGCGGAAGCTGAGGATTCGGAAGTGGATCCTTCAGAAGATCCGGAAGTGCTTGTGGAATCAGAACTTCCGCCGCATCCTGCAAGCACGCCTGTCGCTACAATTGCTGTCATAACTAATGCCATAATTTTTCTTTTCATCGTTTTTTCTCCTTGTTTCCGTTCATTTTTTTGGTTTGAAGAACTTTACATTTCGTTTTTACAAATCAATCTTAACAATTTTTTGTAAAATTCAAAATCAGAAAACGGTAAAATCTATGTTAATTCCGGTATTTTTTGCGCAAATTATGTTAAGTGTATGTAAAATCGTGAGTTTTTAGTGAAAATTCGCGGTGGCAAAGCGGACGAAAAACTCCCTGCGCGGGTGGCATCCGTGTTCGGCGGACGGCTTTTGTCCGTCTTAACTCGCGAAAAACATCGCATTGTCCTGAACTATATTTCATGATATGATAATGCCAAAAGCATCCGCTCACAGCAGAAAGGAGTTCTCTAATGTCGCAGATCATTCAAAGAAATTTACAGAAAACGAGGAAAGAAACGATCGCTGTCTCTGACGATAAACAGATCCGTTTTGATGTATCCGTCGATCACGGAAGTTTTTCTCCGAGTCACTGGCATGATGCCATTGAGATTATTTATGTGTTGGAAGGAACCGCGGTTGTGACGCTCTTTGACCTTACTATCACCCTTGAGCCTGGTCAGATGCTTTTGATCAATTCCGGTCTGGTTCATGCGTCCCGGTGTCCCTCCGGAAACCGGACGATCCTGATGCAGATTCCTGATGATTTTCTTTTGTCTTTCCTGCCTGACATCTCCCGTCTCTGTTTTGTGATCGACTATGACAGTCCAAACCCGGAGGTACAGGAGAATATCCAGAAGCTGCGGAATCTGCTTCTTGATATGATGCGCCTGCAGGAGGTTGGCCGTCCCGGCTATCTGCTGGGCTTTCAGCGGGATCTGTTTGAATTTCTTGATCTGCTTTACCGGAAGTTTCTTCAGGAATTGCCTGTTGATTATCATCCTAAAAGTTCCCGTGTCCTTTCCCGCCTCGACGCAGTGCTCTCCTATACACACCAAAATTACCGGTCACCCATCACTCTGAAAGAGGCTGCCCAGGTGGCGGCACTCCAGCCGGAGTATTTCTGCCGGTTTTTTAAGGAAAACATGGGCACTACTTACCTGCAGTATCTGAACGACTATCGGCTGTCCTGCCTGTACCGGGATCTGGTCGCTACGGATCTCAGCATCCGCGAGCTGGAAGAACGCCACGGATTTACCAATGACAAGCTGTTTCACAAGCTCTTCCGTGAGCGGTTCCACACAACGCCGCTGCAGACCAGAAAGGCATCCCGGCAGCTGAAACTGCAGGAAACCGGTGCACCAAATACAAAATAGCTGCTGTATTCACATAGAAAGTAATTTTCAAACACTCTCTAATCAATACATGCAGCTCTTTTGAAAAATGTCTCTGTAATAATATCTCTATAAAAAATGTTTCTTTACAAAAAAAAGATCCCGCCGAGGCGTTTCCGCTCTGGCAGGATCTTTTTTTTAATATATCGTTATGCAAGTTTTACCGGGTTAACCTTAACACCAGGTCCCATGGTCGGAGCCAGTGTTACACTTCTCAGGTACTGTCCCTTCAGAGTGTTTGGTCTAGCCTTGTTAATTGCATCGATCAGCGTCTGGAAGTTGTCGCTTAACTGCTCCTCTGTGAAAGAAGCTTTTCCGATTGGCACGTGGATAATGTTGGTTTTGTCAAGACGGTACTCGATCTTACCAGCCTTGATTTCCTGTACAGCCTTTGTAACGTCCATCGTTACGGTACCAGCCTTCGGGTTTGGCATTAAGCCCTTCGGTCCAAGTACACGTCCCAGACGTCCAACGACACCCATCATATCCGGAGTTGCTACAACAACGTCGAAATCAAACCAGCCTTCGTTCTGGATCTTCGGAACCAGTTCCTCTGCTCCTACGAATTCTGCGCCAGCTGCTACAGCCTCATCAGCTTTTGCACCTTTTGCGAATACCAGGACACGAACCTGTTTTCCTGTTCCGTGCGGCAGTACAACTGCGCCACGGATCTGCTGGTCAGCGTGACGTCCGTCACAGCCTGTCTTGATATGAACTTCGATTGTCTCGTCAAATTTAGCAGTAGCCAGTTTCTTTACTGTAGAAATAGCGTCTGCCGGGTCGTACAAAGTTGTACGGTCTACTGCTTTCGCAGCTTCTAAATATTTCTTTCCGTGTTTCATTTTCTAATAACCTCCTGGTGGTAATTGCGGGAATGTCCCTCCCACGTCTTCAACTGCTGAGTATCCTCAGCCGCAACGTTCACAGCCTCCGGGTCATCCGGACGGCAAAAGTCTCTCAACTTTCTCTTTCGTTACGATTAATCCTCTACTACGATACCCATACTTCTTGCTGTACCAGCAATCATGCTCATAGCTGCTTCGATAGATGCCGCATTCAGGTCAGGCATCTTCATCTCTGCGATTTCACGGATCTTGTCCTTGGAAATCGTTGCAACTTTTGTCTTGTTCGGAACGCCTGAACCAGATTTGATGTTGCAGGCTTTCTTCAGAAGAACTGCTGCCGGCGGAGTTTTGGTTACGAAGCTGAAACTTCTGTCTGCGTAAACAGTGATAAC
>CABUPZ010000037.1 GCA_902493585.1 uncultured Fusicatenibacter sp.
CCTTTGCGGAAAGGGAGAAGGCGGGGCTGTTCCAGCTGGACAGCGGAGAGATCCTCTATGCCCAGGGAATCTATGACAAGATCTATCCTGCCAGCATCACAAAGATCATGACAGCCCTTCTGGCGATCGAATACGGAAATATGGAGGATGTGGTCACCATACAGGCGGAGGATGTGAATCTGGAAGAGGGCTCCGTACTGAGCGGAATGCAGGCGGGAGACCAGGTGACGATGGACCAGCTGTTTTATACGCTGGTGGTATATTCCGCCAATGACGCAGGTATGGCGATCGCAAGACACATCGGAGGTACCGTGGAAGAGTTTGTGAATATGATGAACCAGGAGGCTCAGAATCTGGGAATGACCGGAACGCATTTTGTCAATCCTCATGGGCTTCATGATGACAACCATTACACAACCGTGTACGATATCTACCTGATGCTCAACCGTGCGTTTTCCGAGCAGAAATACACCGAGGCCATGAGCATGGAATCCTATACACTGACAGTGACTTCCGCGGACGGCACACAGAGAACCAGATATCTGACAGCGACAGACCAGTATCTGACCGGAGTGCAGACGGCGCCGGAGAATGTGACGGTACTTGGAGGAAAGACAGGAACCACCAGCAAGGCGGGAAGCTGTCTGGCGCTGGTCAGCCAGAATGCTTATGGAGAACCGTTTATTTCCATTGTCGTCAATGCAGCGAACAAGACCGACCTGTATCACGATATGAATACGCTGTTGTCGCAGATCAACTGAGTTTTCTGCCTCTTTTCCGGCAGTTTGAACGGGCTGGCCGATAAATCGTAAATATTATTTCGTAAATATTTTGATATTTTCAATTTTAGCATTGAAATTTTTGTTCAAATATTCTATAATTAGAACATGAACTTTAGAGTTTTTAGTGAAAATATCTTATTCTAATCTAAGGAGGAAACGGCTATGGTTCAACTGATTGTAGGAAAAAAAGGTAAAGGAAAGACAAAACAGCTTTTAGACAAAGTAAACGCAGAGATCAAGACGGCGAACGGAAGTATCGTTTACATTGACAAAAGTTCCAAACACATGTATGAGCTGAATAACAAGATCCGTTTGATCGACGCATCAACGTATCCGTTAAGAAACAGCGATGAATTTATCGGATTCATCTGCGGAATCATTTCGCAGGATCATGATATTGAACAGATGTATCTGGACAGTTTCCTGAAGGTTTCCAAACTGGAGGGAGAGGATATCACAGACTGTATCGCACAGCTGGAGAATATCTGTAAACTTTACAACATTACTTTTGTCCTCAGCGTTTCCTTGGATAAAGAAGAGTTACCGGAGAGTGTACAGGATAAGATTATTATTGCCTTATAAGTAAGAATGTACTATAATAACTACATAGTGACATGTGAAGGACGGCGCTTTGCAGCACCGTCCTTCTTTTATGAAAAAACCTGCGGGAGGAATCGGATCCCGGTCAGGATGTTTGAACGACAGCAATGGAAGGAGAAGATCCGTGGCAGCGAAAAAACACGAGCAATCGAAAAAGCGCCGGGAAGGCGCGCGTCCACATAAGATTCATCTGAACATTGGCACTGTAATTTATCTGGCAGTATTCATTTATCTGATTATCAGTCTTATTTTATACTTCACGGAAACTCACGTCACTTCTTACCAGGTTATTTCCGGGCCATTGTCCAGCAATGAAAACTATACCGCTCTGGCGCTGAGGGAGGAAACCGTCGTTTATGCAGATACCGACGGTTATATTCATTATTACGTGGGAGACGTCTCAAAAGTCGGAAAAAACAGCCCGGTGTGCAGCATCGGCAGTTCGGAAGACACAGGTACGGAAGGTGAGACAACGGCGGAGCAGAAAAAAGAGATCCGGGCAATTCTGGCGGATTATGCGGCTTCCTATGATGCGGACCGTTTTTCGGAGATGGTCAGCACCCGCTACGCACTGGAGAATGAACTTTTGGGAGATGTCTCTTCTGTGCAGGCTGCTGCAGGCGCGATGCTATCGGCAGAAGACGGGATGGTTGTATATACGACAGACGGATATGAAGGATACGCGGCGGAGGATGTGTCGGAGGACTGGTTCGATCTGAAAGCATACAAAGGACAAAGCCATGTTTCCTCCGATCAGGTAAAGGCAGGCGATCCGGTCTACAAATTGGTGACCAGCGAGGAGTGGCAGCTGGTGGTTCAGGTTTCGGACCGTCAGTTTGCGAAGCTGTCAACGATGACATCCATCAAGGTGAAGTTCCTGCAGGATGGACAGACACAGAACGGAACCATTGAGACGCGGCAGATCCAGGGAAAGAACTATGCGTTTATCACTCTGCAGAACGGCATGGCGCGCTACGCGGATGAACGGTTCCTGAACGTGGAACTTGTGACCAATATTGAGAGCGGACTGAAAATACCGAATACGGCGATCACCAAAAAGGAGTTTTACAAGATACCGGCCGCTTACCGGACGACCGGAGGGGACAGTAATTCTTACGGAGTCCTCCGGGAGGTACTGAAAGACGACGGAACGATGACAACGGAGTTTGTCGACGCAGATCTCTATACGGATCCGCAGGAGGATCTTGTGGACGGTGAGACTACGGCTTACTATTATATCGATAAGACAGAGCTGGAAGCGGGAGATGTTCTTGTCGCTTCAGATTCACAGTCAAAATATACGGTTCAGGAGACAGAAAGTCTGAAAGGGGTTTACCGGCTGAATCTGGGATATGCCGTCTTCTGCCCGATCCGCGTGGAAGACCAGAATGAGGAATTTACGATCATTGCTTCGGGGACATCCCGCGGCATTGATATGTATGATTATATCGCAGCCGACGCATCGGCGGTTCAGGAAAATCAGATCATGGAATAACCGGACAGAAGCCGGAAAACGGAAAAACAGTAATTCAGGAGGAACATATGTTACAGAGTCAGTATGAAGAGGTGCAGAAGAGAATCGACGCAGCCTGTGCAAGATGCGGCAGGGACCGCAGTGAGGTGACGCTGATCGCAGTCAGTAAGACAAAACCGGTGGAGATGCTGGAGAAAGTCTACGCGCTGGGAGAGCGGAATTTCGGTGAAAACAAAGTTCAGGAACTGACAGGGAAATATGAGGTGATGCCCAAAGACATCCACTGGCATATGATCGGCCATCTGCAGAGAAACAAAGTAAAATATATCATTGACAAAACGGAACTGATCCATTCGGTGGATTCTCTCCGACTTGCAAAAACCATCAGTGAGGAGGCGCAGAAACATCAGTGTACAGCGCATATCCTGCTGGAGGTCAATGTCGCAGGGGAAGAGAGCAAATTCGGGATGACGGTGGAGGAAGCGCCGAAACTGGCGGAGGAGATCGCCCAATTTCCGAATATTCAGATCGAAGGGCTGATGACGATCGCACCGTTTGTAGAAAATCCGGAAGAAAACCGTCCGGTTTTTCGGAAATTGAGAAAATTAAGTGTTGACATAAGGAAAAAAAACATTAATAATGTAACTATGGCCGTTTTAAGCATGGGTATGACCAATGATTACGAGGTCGCGATCGAAGAGGGAGCCACGATGGTTCGAGTGGGTACCGCTATTTTTGGCGAGCGTAATTATGCGAAAGGGCAATAACAAATTTAGGAGAGTATAGAAAATGAATGTTTTGGATAAGTTTCTTGACGCGATAAAAATGAATGATGATTATGATGATGACGATGATTTCTTTGATGAAGAAGATGAAATAGAAGAAGAGAAACCGAAGAAAAGATTTTTCAGCCGCAGGCTGGAGGAAGAGGACGAAGAGGAAGTGGAACCGGCACGCAGCAGGACAAGAACTGCAGCAGGCCATACGTCCGCAGCATCCGCGGCGACCAGAATGCCGAACCGGACACGCCAGCAGGCTCCGCAGCAGGAGGCTTCTCCGAAGGTGACCCCGATGAGAAGAAAACAGCCTCTGAACATGGAAGTCTGTGTGATCAAACCGGCGTCCATGGAGGACACAAGAGAGATCGCGGATACGCTTCTTGCAGGCTGCACGGTGATCCTGAATCTGGAAGGGATCGATGTGGAGGTTGCCCAGCGTATCATTGATTTCTGTTGCGGTTCTTCTTACTGCCTGAATGGCGGACTGCAGAAAGTATCCGGATATATCTTTATCCTGACGCCAGCCAGCGTGGAGATTTCCGGCGATATCCAGGATCTGCTCAGCGGAGCATTTGATATTCCAAGCATCCGCACAGATTTTTAAGGAGGAACCTTGGCGTGAAGTCATTATTGGTGAAGCAGGAGAACCAGGGAGAAGCGTTTTCCTATGAGATTCTGTGGAAGGAAGACTTTTCCGGTCTGGGAGCAGAAGTAAAAAAGCTGCAGCTTCCGGCAAAAAAAGCCTGCATCGTTACAGACAGTACCGTTGCGGAACTGTATCTGGAGCAGGTGAAACAGGAACTGGAACCTTTGTTTGAGAAGGTGACCGTTTTCATCTTTCCTGCAGGAGAGGAACATAAGAATCTGCAGACCGTTCAAAAACTGTATACCCATCTGATCGAAGAGAAACTGGAGCGGAAGGATCTGCTGTTTGCCCTCGGAGGCGGAGTAACCGGTGATCTGACCGGATACGCGGCTGCTACCTATCTTCGCGGAATTGATTTTATTCAGATTCCGACCACTTTGCTGGCTCAGGTGGATTCCAGCATCGGCGGCAAGACAGGGGTGGATTTCGACCAGTATAAAAACATGGTCGGAGCATTCCATCATCCGCGACTTGTATACATGAATACTTCCGTCCTGAAGACACTGTCCGGGGAGCAGTTTGCCTGCGGAATGGGTGAAGTGCTGAAAACAGGACTGATCCGGGACGAGAAATTTTATATCTGGACCATCAATCACATGGAACCTATCATGGAGCGGGTTCCTGCTGTGCTGACAAAAATGATCCAGAAATGCTGTGATATCAAAAGAATTGTTGTGGAGAATGATCCGAAGGAACAGGGCGAGCGCGCAGTGCTGAACCTTGGCCATACGGTGGGACATGCGATCGAAAAGCTGAAAGATTTTCAGCTGGCGCACGGACAGTGTGTGGCGCTGGGAACCGTGGCTGCCGCATACATTTCCTTTAAGCGCGGCTATCTTTCCACAGAGGAATTTTATGAGATCCGTGATATGAACGTGGGCTTTGACCTGCCGATTACGTTTACCGGCCTGAATCCGGAAGATATCCTGGCGGCGACAAAATCCGACAAGAAGATGGAAAACGGCACGGTGAAGTTTATTCTGCTGAAATCTCTTGGCCATGCGGTGGTGGACCGTACGGTGACGGATGAGGAACTGCTGGAGGCGATCAATTTCATTAATGGAGACCGGATCGATGAAGAGTAAACAGAAATCTTTGGCGTTTTATCTCGCCGGTATTGCTCTGGCGGCGATTCTTCTGTGGCTGGACCGGTGGACCAAGCAGCTTTCGGTGGAGCACCTGAAAGGGCAGGCGGATATTGAGCTGATCCCAGGTGTCCTGAAGCTTCATTATCTGGAAAATCACGGAGCTGCCTTTGGAATCCTGCAGAATCAGCAATGGTTTTTCGTACTCATGACACTTGCGATCTTAGCCGTTCTTCTGTATGTGGTGATCCGCATGCCGAAAACCGTTCATTATCTGCCGGCGTTTTTGCTGGCGTTTGTACTAATTGCCGGCGCGCTCGGGAATTTTTATGACCGTCTGGCGCAGCAGTATGTAGTAGATTTTATTTATTTCTGCCTGATCGACTTTCCGATTTTTAATCTGGCTGATATTTATGTGACCTGCTCTTTGATCATTTTCTTGTTTTTCTTCTTTTTCTTTTACAAACAGGAGGATTTTCAGTTTCTTGGCAGAAAGAAAGGATAAACAGAGTTCCTGTCGTCCGGCACTGTGAGATGTGTCAGGCGGCAGGATTTTTCTGTTGCCGGCGGCATGCATGATTTGCGCGCAGCGTGAGGCGTGTTATATTTTGCGGATTTGATCAGCAGCGAACGATTTTATGAAAAGGAGACAGAATGGAAGAATTGCTTGTTTTTGGAGTTTCGGAGGAAGAACAGGATCTTAGGATCGACCGGTATCTATCGGAAAAGATGGAAAACTGTTCCCGTTCTTTTGTTCAGAAACTTTTAAAAGATGGAAAAGTCAGTATTTCCGGAAAATCAGTCAAGCCCAGTTATAAGGTACAGGCAGGGGATGTGATCGAAGCGAAGGTTCCGGAACCGGAGGAATTGGAGATTCTGCCGGAGGACATCCCGCTGGATATCCTGTATGAGGATGGGGATGTTCTCATCGTCAATAAGCCCAAAGGAATGGTCGTACACCCGTCTGCCGGTCACTACAGCCATACGCTGGTCAACGCAGTGATGTTTCACTGCAAAGATCAGCTCTCCGGAATCAACGGCGTGCTGCGGCCGGGCATCGTTCATCGGATCGATATGGACACAACGGGCGCGCTCGTTGTCTGTAAAAACGATGCCAGCCATCAGAAACTGGCAGAACAGCTGGCGGTGCACGCGATCACCCGGAAATACCGTGCTTTGGTACACGGGAATCTGAAGGAGGACACGGGAACGGTGACCGGAGCCATCGGACGTCATCCCACAGACCGGAAGAAGATGGCGATCAATGAGCGCAACGGAAAACCCGCGGTGACCCATTACCGGGTGCTGGAGCGTTTTGGAAATTATACCTATATCGAATGTGAGCTGGAAACGGGACGTACCCACCAGATCCGTGTCCATATGGCGGCCATTGGCCATCCGCTGGTGGGCGACGCGGTATATGGGCCGAAAAAGTGTCCGTTCCCGAAGCTCCAGGGTCAGACACTGCATGCGATGGTGCTGGGATTTACACATCCGGATACGGGTGAGTATCTCGAGGTAACCGCTCCGCTGCCGGAATATTTTGAAAAACTTTTATCTGAATTGTCGCATAATTCGTAAATTTCCTCTGTACTTTTCGGTAAAATTGTAGTATACTTATTGATATCAAAAGAAGTAACTGTCAGATTCCTGAACAGTTGCAAAAAAGCTGCCGCCT
Source organism: uncultured Fusicatenibacter sp. (assembly GCA_902493585.1). GTDB lineage: Bacteria > Bacillota > Clostridia > Lachnospirales > Lachnospiraceae > Fusicatenibacter. Next base: position 7,045 of record CABUPZ010000037.1, read on the forward strand.
GTGCTGCGTTCGTTTCAGGGTTGAGGGCAGCAGGAAAGTGTAGAAGGGAGCGGTATATATGAAGACAATTATTACGATAGGCCGTGAATACGGAAGTGCCGGACATTCCATTGGTAAGATTCTCGCAGATGAACTGGGTATTCCCTATTACGACAAGGAACTTTTGGAACGTGCGGCAAAGGACAGCGGACTCTGCAAGGAACTGTTTGAAAATCATGATGAGAAACCGACCAACAGCTTTCTCTATTCTCTGGTGATGGATACATATTCCTTTGGTTATGGTTCCACGATGGTAGATATGCCTCTGAATCAGAAAGTGTTCCTCGCGCAGTTTGACAGCATCAAAAAGATCGCACAGGATGGTCCGTGTGTCATCGTAGGACGCTGTGCAGATTATGCGCTGGAGGAATATCCGAATGTGCTCAGCGTATTCATTCGTGCCGACATGAAAGACCGTATCCGCCGTATTGCCAAACTGTATGATCTTACAGATGCAAAAGCAAAAGATAAGATCATCAAGATCGACAAGCAGCGTGCAAGCTATTACAATTATTACACCAGCAAGAAGTGGGGCGATGTTGCCAGCTACGATCTCTGCCTGAACAGCAGTGTATTCGGCATCAATGGAACGGTAGAGATGCTGAAACGCGCGATCGAAGAAAGAGAAGCGGAGATCCGCCCGATCTTCAACGTGGAAAGAAAGAACAAGTAAAACAGAAAAGGCAAGACAACAGAATAAGCAGAAAGCGACTGCCGCAGGAAGCGCAGGCAGTTAACGGAATCAGCTCCGGAAGACAGAAAGGTTTTCCGGAGCTGATTCTTTATAAAGTCATTGCTGATTGCGCTGTTATGTAATTTGTGCTAAACTGATAAACTGAAAATGAATTTGCTGAAAAATACTGTTGTGTAAGATCATGAAATACGAGAAGGAGTTTGCCATATGCCAGTTTTTGATTTTAAAAATTCACCGGAGGGCTCCCGGGAGCCTGAATGCACTTATCAGGTTTTTTATACCAATGAATCTCAGGCGTCCGCGGAGCATCCGCTGCTTGTGCTGGATAACCGCGAGGGAAAGCTGAAGCACCATTCCAGCGGCGTCTTTACGAACCCGATCCGACGGACGGACTTTGAATTTAAGGATGGGGATCTTGCGGTTTGTTCTGATATTCTGCGGATTGACGCCCGGTTTGTGAGCCTTCTGAAATGGCTGGGAGAGAACCATATCAATGTGCAGCTCTCCGGCGCGGCAGTTGGGGAAGAGTATGCGGTATATAAGATCCGGGAGATTGCTTTCGGAGGCGGGGGAAAGCTCTCCGCGGAGGATGGATTTCTGCAGTTTATGATCGAACGCCTTCTTGCCAGTGATGCGCCGTCTCAGGAACTCCCCGACGAGGACGAGGAGCTGACCAGTATTCAGAGCATCACGGATTTTGTGACCTGTGCCGGAAGGACACTGCCGGACAACATCCGTCTCTGGGCAAGAAGAAACCTTGCCGTTGCCCGCTCCCATGAAGTGTCCGGGGAGGAGCGGCGGCATGCCCAGCGCGCACTTTCCATTATGATGAACATTCAGTGGAAGGGCAATTATTTTCCGGCGATCGATCCGGAGGAAGCGCGGCAGATCCTGGATGAAGAACTTTACGGCATGGAACAGGTCAAACAGAGGATCATCGAGACCATTATCCAGATCAACCGTACCCACACGCTGCCTGCCTATGGACTTTTACTGATCGGACCGGCAGGAACGGGAAAATCCCAGATTGCCTATGCGGTGGCGCGGATTCTGAAACTGCCGTGGACAACCCTCGATATGAGTTCGATCAATGATCCGGAGCAGCTGACCGGAAGTTCCAGAATTTATGCCAACGCCAAACCGGGAATCATCATGGACGCCTTTTCCATGGCGGGTGAATCCAACCTGGTATTTATCATTAACGAGTTGGATAAGGCGGCTTCCGGAAACGGAAAAGGAAATCCCGCGGATGTTCTTCTGACGCTGTTGGATAATCTGGGATTTACGGACAATTATATGGAATGTATGATACCTACTGCGGGTGTGTATCCCATTGCAACCGCCAACGACAGGGAACAGATCAGCGCGCCGCTGATGTCCCGGTTTGCGGTGATTGAGATTCCGGATTATACGCCGGAGGAAAAGAAAGTGATTTTCTCCAGATATGCGCTTCCGAAAGTTCTGAAACGGATCGGCATGCAGGAGAAAGAGTGTGTTCTGACGCCGGATGGACTGGATGCGGTCATCTCTCTGCACAGCAATACCAGCGGAATCCGCGATCTGGAGCAGGCGGCCGAGCATATCGCGGCAAATGCCCTGTACCAGATTGAGGTGAACCATGTGGAGAGCGTATCCTTCGATGCGGAGATGGTGCGGGAGCTTCTGGCATGAGCACGCAGGACATTGAGGCGCTTCTGAAGAAAATCGTCGGGCTTTGTCGGGAGGTGTTCGGTGAGGATCTGACCGGCGTGTATCTTCACGGTTCGCTGGCAATGGGATGTTTTCAGTCGGAAAAAAGCGATATCGATTTTCTGGTGGTTCTTCCAAAGCCGGCAGAGCGGGAGCAGAAAGAAAGATTTCTGCAGGGACTGATCCCTTTGAATGACGCTGCTCCGGAGAAGGGACTGGAAATGAGCGTTGTTCTGGAACGGGACTGCAGATCTTTTGGTTATCCGACGCCTTTTGAACTGCATTTTTCTGCGGCCCATCTGGATTGGTATCGGAGCGCCCCGGAGGATTATGTCACAAAGATGCAGGGGACGGACAAGGATCTTGCCGCCCATTTTATGGTGACCCGGGAACGCGGAAGGGTTCTCTGGGGCGCGCCGATCCGGGAGGTATTCGCGCCGGTGCCGGAATGGGCTTATGAGGACAGCATTCTGACGGATATCGCTGACGCGGAGGAAACGGTTGCCAAAGATCCGGTCTATATCCTGCTGAATCTCTGCCGGGTTCTGGGGTGGTTTCAGGAACGGAAGGTCATGTCAAAAGAGGAAGGCGGCATATGGGGGATTTCTCATTTGCCCCGGGAATACCGTGGGATGCTGGAAACAGCGCTGGAGAGTTATCGGACAGGGAACGCATATCCTGGAAACGGGGAACAGGAACGGAAGTTTTGTGCATTTATGGCCGGAAGGCTGAAGAAATGATCATAGGAATATATGGTGGGAGTAAAATGACAGCGAAGATAGATGGAACGAAATACCTGGAACAGGTGAAAGAAAAACTGAAAAACCGTATGGAAGAACTGAACCGTCAGATTGCCGAGGGGCAGAAAGACATCGAGAGCATGCATGAGTATTACTGGGAAAACTATACGGAAATGGACCAGTACGGCTATGAAGATTTTGATAATCAGCAGGCACTGCTCCATCAGGTCAATGCCAATCAGGAGAATCTCCGTATGAAACACCGTCTGGAGAGAATGTTGGATGCGCCGTTTTTCGGCCGGGTGGATTTCCTCTATGACGGGGAGGAGGACGCGGAAATTTTCTATATCGGCATTGGAAATTTTGCGGAAAAAGCGGGCATGGTTCCGATGATCTATGACTGGCGCGCGCCGGTCAGCGGACTGTTTTACGATTATGACAAAGGGCCTGCCTCTTATCAGGCGCCGGCAGGGCAGATGGACGGGGAGATTTTGTCCAAGTGGCAGTATAAGATCCGCGGCGGAAAGATGATCTATGGCTTTGAAAGTGATGTAAAAATTGATGATGAGATCCTGAAACGGGAGTTGGGAAGCAACGGAGATGTGCGGCTGAAAAATATTGTCCGCACGATCCAGAAGGAACAGAACGCGATCATCCGGAATACCCAGGACCGGATTCTGGTGATCCAGGGAGCGGCGGGAAGCGGAAAGACTTCCATCGCCCTGCACCGGATTGCCTATCTGCTCTATCATGACCGGGAACATCTGAAATCCTCCAATGTGCTGATCCTGTCGCCCAACAGTGTGTTTTCCGATTATATCTCCCATATCCTTCCGGAACTGGGAGAGGAAAATATCCAGGAGATGAGTTTCGACCTGTTTGCGTACCGGGAACTGCGGGGAATTGTGTCGGATTGTGAAGACCGCTGTGACTGGCTGGAGAAGCAGATGGCATCGGGGGATCCACAGGCAAGAGAACGATATCACTGGAAACAGTCCGCCGGTTTCGTCGGTCAGACCGAAGGTTTTCTGGCGCAGCTGGAAGACCGGTTGGTGGATTTCCGACCGGTAAAATTCCGCGGAATGGAAATGTCGGAACAGGAGCTGATCCAGATGTTCTACTTCAAGTTTCAGGAAACGCCTCTTCTGGCGCGTATGGAGATGATCATGGAGTATTTTGTTGACGCGTGGGAAACGCTCCATGACCGGAATCTGTCTGACGAGGATCGGGAGGCAGTACAGGCACAGTTTGAGAAAATGTATGTGACCAGGGATATTTACGAAATCTATCAGTGGCTGATGGAAGAATGCGGATATCCACAGCTGCCGGCGGTTCCGCTGGAAAAGCGCGTGCTTGCTTATGAAGATGTCTTTCCGATGCTGTATCTGAAGTACCGGCTTCTCGGAAAAACAAACCATAAGAACATCAAACATCTGGTCATAGACGAAATGCAGGACTATTCTTATCTCCAGTATGAAATCCTGAATACCTTGTTTTCCTGCCGAATGACCATTCTTGGAGACCGGGCGCAGACACTGGATGAGGAAGCACAGGATGTACTGACGTTTCTGCCGAAGATCCTGGGAAAAGATCTGAGGAAAATTATTCTGAAGAAAAGTTACCGGAATACTGTGGAGATTGCGGAATATGCCCAAAAACTGGCCGGTATTCAGGATCTGGAGCTGTTTGAGCGTCACGGAAAAGAAGTAGAGGAAGAGATCTTTCCGTCTCTGAAAGCAGCGGTAGAAAAAGCAGCCGGGCTCCAGAACCTTGGGGAAGGGACTGCGGAAAACGGGGCGGATGCGGAAAGCGGATACGAAACGGCAGCCATCATTACCCAGACGGAACAGGAGGCGGAGCAGGTTTTCCGTCTGCTCCAGGAACGGCAGATCCCTGCAGCTCTGATCGACAGAAACAGTTCGTCATTTCCGCGGGGGCTGGCGGTGACCACCTACTATCTGGCGAAGGGACTGGAATTTGACCAAGTATTTGCGATCACAAAAAACGAAGACAGCGCGTTCCTGCGGCAGACAAGATATATCTGCGCGACCAGGGCGCTGCATGAGTTGTATATGTGTCAGTACGGAACAGAAGGGTAACCACTCAGCCAGGTTTGCACATTTACTGTGCAGACTGAAGGGAATATCGTGCTTTGAGTATCCGTCTGTTTGTGTTCATGGTATGGACAGAAGGAGGAGTGAATATGAGTTATGTGTGGCATAAAAAGGGCGAGAATCTTCTGAGCGAAATTCGAAGTTTCTCCCTGGAACAGAATTGCGTAGGCATGTGGTATATCGGACAGATGGGAATGATCTTCCGCTGGAATGGAATCACCATCTGCGTGGACCCGGTGCTGGGGGCTATGCCGGATGAACGGGGCGTGGACAGGAGAAACTATCCGGTTCCGTTCCTGCCGGAGGATTTGCAGGTGGATTATGTCTTCTGCACCCACGACCATGCAGACCATATTCACGGAGAGACGCTGCGCAAACTGGCACAGGCAAATCCCCAGGTGGAGATTTATGTTCCAAAGCCGCTGATGGAGGTTGTTGCCGGTTATGGGCTCAGGGCGCAACAGGTGAAGGGAATCCGCCAGGATGAGCCGGCAGACTTCAGGGAAGGATTTTCCGTACGGGGTGTGGCGACGGCGCATGAGGAATACCAGTACGACGAAGAAGGCGCAAGTGAAACGATGGGATACGTTTTCCGGCTGGGAGAGCACCGTCTGTTCCATGCGGGAGATACGGTTGTCACACAAAAGCTGATCGATGATCTGAAAGAGGAGCACGGTGTGGATGCGGCAATGGTTCCGATCAACGGAAGGGATCTGGAACGTCATGCCCGCGGGATTGTGGGAAATATGGACAGCCGTGAAGCATGCTGGTTCGGAGCCATGATCGGAGCGGATCTGCTGATCCCGCTTCATTATGACATGATTGGCGGAAACGAAGAAAATCCGCTGGTGTTTGCAGAATATATGGAACGGATGTATCCGGATCGTAGATATCATATCATGCGGCTGGGCGAGAGATTTGTGATTGTGTGAAAATTCAAAAAATAGTTGACAGTCTTAAAGCATCCGGTGTAAACTGAATACAATTGAGAGTTACAGAAAATTTATCAAAGATCAGGAGAAAGGAGGCACTTACATGTTCATCATTCGTAATTTCAGAGATTTATATCTGAATCATGATCGGAATTTTATGGATACGATTGCAGGGAACGATGGTCTGCCTCAGATTTTTTCTGGCCGACCGGGTTAATTGTCTGTTTTGTAAAGAAGAATAGCAGACCGTCTTCGCGCATGAGTGTCCGAAGACGGTCTTTTTTCGTATTTGGAGTGTGTTTACAGATGACAAGGGGAGGAGAAGATCATTTATGAATGGATGGAAAAAACGACTGAAAAAATTCCGGGATATCGCCAGATTTCTGAAAGGCAGCACCCATTTCCTGCTGCTGGCTCTGGCGGCCGGAATGCTGACAACCATGTTTAACGCGCTGACGCCGCAGATCATCCGTTATACGGTGGACCGACTCACCTCCGAAGCGTGGCCGGGAGGAAATTTCCTTCTCCTGGCGGCGGCAGCGGTAGTGCTCAGTGCATCCTGTGCCGGAATCTTTACGTATTTCAGCAGTGTCTGTATGGCAAAAGGTTCCGAAGGCTTTCTGAAGACCATGCGGGATCAGCTGTACCGTCATATTCAGAAGCTTCCGTATACCTGGCACGGACAGAATAAGACCGGGGATATTATTCAGAGATGTACCAACGATGTGGAGATCATCCGTGCGTTTCTCTGCAACCAGCTGATGGAGGTGATCCGTATTGTTTTTCTGGTTGTCCTGTACATGGGGATTATGTTTTCCATGAACGTGAGGCTCAGTGTGATTGCAGTGGTATTTATTCCGGTGGTCATAGGGTATTCCATGTTCTTCTATTCCAGGATTTCCAGCCGTTTTCTCCAGGCGGACGAGGCGGAAGGGGAGCTGACCGCAAAGGTGCAGGAAAATCTTACCGGTGTTCGTGTGGTGCGGGCTTTCGGAAGAGAAATCTATGAGATTGAACGGTTTGATCAGAAAAACAACCGTTTTGCGGATCTTTGGATTAAGGTCGGAAAGTTAATGAGTGTCTACTGGGGCGCCGGGGATTTTCTGACTGGTATACAGGCGATGACAATCTTGATCGCAGGAACGGTGTTTACGGTTCAGGGAGAGATTACCCTGGGAGAACTTATGGCGTTCGTTTCCTACAACGCTTCTCTTGCGTGGGCGATCCGAAGCCTTGGACGTGTTCTGTCCAATATGAGTAAGGCGGGCGTTTCCATCGACCGTGTCACTTACATTCTTGATGCGGAGGAGGAAAAGGACGAGCCCTGGGAGAAGGAAGTTCCCATGGACCGGGAAATTCGTTTCGATCATGTGTCTTTCGCTTATGGACAGGAGCTTCCGGTACTGGAGGACGTGAGTTTTTCCATATCGGCGGGCATCCTTGGAAGTACCGGAAGTGGAAAATCCACGCTGGTGCATCTGCTGGATCGGCTGTATGATTTGCCGGAGGGATGCGGTTCTATCACCATCGGAGGCGTGGATATCCGGAACATCCGAAGGAGCTGGCTGAGAAAAAATATCGGCATGGTCCTGCAGGAGCCGTTTCTGTTTTCCAGGACGGTCGGGGAGAATATTTCCATCTCCCGGGAGCATCCGGAACGGGAGGAAATCCGTGAAGCGGCAGGGATCGCCTGTGTGGATGATGCCATTGAGCAATTTGCCGACAGCTACGAGACGATGGTCGGGGAGCGCGGCGTGACACTCTCCGGAGGGCAGAAGCAGCGTGTGGCGATTGCCAGGATGCTGATGCAGAAGGCGCCGGTTATGGTGTTTGACGATTCTCTCTCGGCGGTGGACGCGGAGACGGATGTAAAGATCCGTGCTGCTCTGAAGGAATCCATGGGCAAAAGTACGGTGATCCTGATCTCCCATCGGGTCACCACACTGATGCAGGCAGATTGTATCATGGTGCTGGACAAAGGAAGAATCGCAGAGATGGGTACCCATGAAGAGCTGATGGCAAGGCACGGCGTATACCGGAAAATTTATGATATTCAGATGAACCTGGATGAGGAAGCATTAAAGAGAGGAGGGGTTGTATGCGAATAGAGGAGCAGGAATATACGAAAAATTTTGATATCCGTATCTGGAAACGGGTGCTGCCCTTTCTGAAACCCTTTAAAAAGACCGTTGCGGTGATCCTGATCTTCAACCTGACGTGTTCACTGGTGGATATCGCAATGCCGTTGTTCCAAAGATATGCCATTGATACGTTTATTGAACAAAAGACGCTGGACGGGATCTGGAAGTTTGGGCTTGTTTATTTTCTGGTTGTAGGATTTCAGTTTCTGAGCGTTGTGCTGTTTACAAGAGGCAGTGCTTCCTTAGAAATGTATCTCGGAAAAACAATGAAGAGAGCCTGCTTCGTCCATTTGCAGGAGCTTTCGTTTTCCTACTATAATGTTACCCCGGTGGGCTATATCCTGTCACGGGTCATGAGTGATACAGACCGGATCGCCGGAATGGTCGCATGGAACCTGACGGATATGATGTGGGCGCTGATTTATGTACTGGGCGTTTTCGTCGCGATGCTGGCGCTGAATTGGAAACTGGCTTTGATCATTATGAGCATTGTTCCTGCGCTGGCGGTGCTGACCTGGTATTTCCAGAATAAAATCCTCCGGTGGAACCGGAAAGTGCGCAAGATCAATTCCCGTATTACCAGTGGCTACAATGAGGGGATCATGGGAGCGCAGACTTCCAAAACGCTGGTGATCGAGGAAAAAAATCTCGGGGAGTTCCAGGAGGTCACGGAGGAGATGCGCACAGCTGCCATCCGCGCGGCGCGTCTGAGCGCAGTTTACGTTCCGCTGGTCCTGTTCTGTGGTTCGCTGGCAACGGCAATCGTGGTGGGAAAAGGAGGACAGATGGTGTTGGATGATCTCCTGATGATCGGAACACTGTCTGCGTTTACTTCCTATGCAGTCGGCATTTTCGAACCGATTCAGCAGCTGGCAAGAAATCTGGCGGAACTGATCTCCATTCAGGCGAATATTGAGCGGGTGACGACACTGCTGGATCAGGAGCCGATGGTGAAAGATTCTCCGGAAGTCATAAAAACATATGGGGATACGTTTCATCCGAAGAAAGAAAACTGGGAACCGATCCGGGGCGATATCGAATTTCAGGATGTATCCTTCCGGTATCCGGATGGGAAAGAGGATGTTCTCAGCCATTTCAATCTGAAAGTTTCTGCGGGAACGACGATCGCAATCGTCGGGGAAACCGGAGCGGGCAAAAGTACACTGGTCAATCTTGCCTGCAGGTTCTTTGAGCCTACGGAAGGAAGGATCCTGATTGACGGGAAGGATTACCGGGAACGCAGTCAGCTCTGGCTGCACAGCAGTATCGGGTATGTACTGCAAAGCCCTCATCTGTTTTCCGGAACCATTGAAGACAATATCCGCTATGGGCGGCTGGATGCCACGGAGGAAGAAATTCGTGAGGCTGCACGGGCAGTCTCCGCTGATCTAGTGGCGGAGAAACTGGAGAAGGGATATCAGACCGATGTTGGGGAGGGAGGCGGACGCCTTTCCACCGGCGAAAAACAGCTGATCTCTTTTGCACGGGCGATCCTGGCGGATCCTCGGATCTTTGTTCTGGATGAGGCAACTTCATCCATCGATACTCAGACAGAGCAGCTGATCCAGAAGGCGACGGAAAAGCTGCTGGAGGGAAGAACTTCTTTTATCATCGCTCACCGTCTTTCGACGATTCGTCATGCAGACCTGATCCTGGTCGTGAGGGACGGAAAGATCATTGAGCAGGGAAAACACGAGGAACTGCTGGAGAAAAAAGGATATTACTATCACCTCTGCCGTCAGCAGTTTCAGGAGGAACAGCAGAAAATAGATCCGTCCATAATCCGATAGCAGAATGTTTCCTACGGATGTGACATAGGGTGTAAGATAGAAAAATAACGGACAGGAGTAATTTTATGGAAATTTTGAAAGCGATACTTTTTGGAATTGTGGAGGGCATCACGGAATGGCTTCCCATCAGCAGCACGGGGCATATGATCCTGCTGGATGAGTTTGTTCAGCTGGATGTGAGCGAGGGTTTTTACAGCCTGTTTCAGGTTGTGATCCAGCTTGGCGCTATTCTGGCGGTGGTTCTTTTGTTCTGGAACGACTTTTTCCCGTTTGGAAAGAAAAACAATCCGGAACCGTTGGGAAACGACGGACTTGCGGCATGGGTCAAGAAGGATAAACTGAACCTGTGGGGAAAGATCCTGGCTGCCTGTGTGCCGGCGGCAGCGATCGGACTTTTGTTTGACGAAACATTTGAGGCGCTGTTTTATAATTACCAGACGGTTTCTCTGGCACTGATCATTTTCGGTATTGCGTTTCTGGTCATTGAGAATCATAACAAGGGAAAAGAACCGAAAATCAGAGATCTGAAAGAGCTGACTTACTCCTCTGCGCTTCTGATCGGAGTGTTCCAGCTGATTGCGGCAATTTTTCCCGGAACTTCACGTTCCGGGGCTACCATTGTTGGAGCGTTGCTGATTGGCGTATCCAGGGTGGCGGCTGCGGAATTTACCTTTTATCTTGCCATACCGGTGATGTTCGGGGCCTCCCTTTTGAAAGTGGTGAAGTTTGGGCTGAACTTTCAGCCGGAGGAACTGGTAATCTTGGGTGTGGGAATGGCTGTTGCGTTTGTAGTTTCAATCCTTGTGATCAAATTTCTGATGGGGTATATCAAAAAGCATGATTTCAAGGTGTTCGGATGGTACCGGATTGTACTTGGAATCCTGGTGCTGGCGTATTTTGGGATTGCTTCCTGATTGAGATTAAGAAAGGGGAAGGAAATTGGATGGACTTTACAAATGAAAAGATCCTGGAGATTGCGATGGAGCAGTCTGCTATTGATTCCAACTGCAGAAGAGAAGACTTCCTCCGGTATGAGCCGGTGATCACAATCTCCAGAAAAAATCCAAAGGCAAGAAAATATCTGGAACTTCCGATGGAGTGTGATCTGGTTTCCTATGGAAACAACGTGGTGGCATCTGTACAGGAAGAGTATCGGGAAATTACAGAAGAATATATCAGGACCTATGCACCTGAGCATTGCTTTGAGACTCCGAATCTGCATGTGCTGAATGATGCACTGCAAAAGAAAGGACGGAGGATCTGCTTCATGGCGGAGTATTTCCTTCCGGATCTGCGCGTCCTTAGCGTGCAGGACTGTCCGTATGAAATGCGGATTTTGCATCCGGAAGATTTTACGGAATTATACATCCAGGAGTGGAGCAATGCGTTGTGCGGCAAACGCAGGGAATTGGATGTGCTGGGGGTTGGCGCGTATGACAAAGGTCGTCTGGTTGGATTGGCAGGATGTTCCGCAGACTGTGAGGAAATGTGGCAGATCGGAATCGATGTGCTGCCGGAATACCGAAGACAGGGAATTGCGTCAGCACTCACCAGCAGGCTGGCTCTGGAAATCCTCCATGCGGGGAAAGTTCCGTTTTACTGTGCGGCATGGTCTAATATACGTTCCGTAAGAAATGCGATCAGTAGCGGCTTTCGTCCTGCCTGGGTCGAGATGACAGCAAAAACGGCTGCTTTTGTTGAGCAGATGAATGGAAGAAACATGTCTTAAGGAGAATGAAATGGCAGATTTTGAAAAATTAAAGCAGAATGTGATCGATATGCTGGAAGAACAGCAGCAAAAACTTGGTTATCAGAAGGAGACGGTCCGGTTGTATTATCCGCTGGAATCCCTGAATCATCTGCTTGGAACAGAGGTGGAGAAAGACGGAATGAAGCCTCTGCTGCTGGAGTTTCGGGAGTATGCCAGGGAACAGCTGGGAGAACTACGGTTTTCCGAAAAAGCCGGACGTTATGGCATCATGATACCGCCGGAAGGAGCGGAGTATGTCCACCGTGAGGTGCCGCAGAATCTTTTTTTGAAAGGCCTGCTCCAAAAGGTTTCTGTTCATGGATGTACGCTGAATCAGGTGAGGGAATATTTTTACGCTTCGGCTGCCCGGGTGGAGGAACGCCGGATGACGGAGGAATTTGATCTGCTGCTGTATTTTCCGGATGGAGAGCCGGACAGTTATTACTACTGCCTGAAACAGGAAGGGGAGCATGTGCTCTATCACCGTTTTACCAGAGAGGATTATCTGAGCTTTGGGTTTGAGGAAATGCATGCTGAGACAGAAAGACAATGAATATTTTTACGTGGAAAAATTCAGGGGCTGATTCCTGCTTTTGCGGGTATCAGCCTCTGTTTTTGTTTGGCGGCAGCAGTATGATGTATTAGTAAAAACCCTAAGGTATATACTCCGAAACAAATCAGTGACTTCTCTGGATAAATTTCTTGGACTATACTGTTTAATGAAAACGATATAAATGGTTATAAAGTTTAGAGCGTGTAGATTGCAGGAATGAATTTTCAAACACGTTCAAGGAGGGATTTTGATGAAAACATAGCTGATCACAGGATGCTTCAGCGGACTTGGAAAAGGAATCGCTGAGGCAGCTTTAAAGCGTGGAGAACAGGTAGCCGTTACGGTGAGAAATAAAGAAAAAATTGGAGAGCTGAAAGCACAGTGTCCGGACCGTGCGTTGATCCTGAAACTGGATCTCAATGACAGAGACAGCATGAGGCGTGCCGTGGATAAAACCAAAGAGAAGTTTGGCGGGATTGATGTGCTAGTGAACAACGCGGGACATGGATACCGGGCGGCAGTGGAAGAAAGTGAGCCGGAAAAAATAAAAGAACTCTTTGAAACGAATTTCTTTGCGCCTGCGGAACTGATGAATATGGTGCTTCCGACAATGCGCGCAAGGAAAAGCGGATGGATCGTGAATATAACATCCATTGGAGCTGTGCGGGGTGCGCTGGGAAATGGATATTATTCCGCAGCAAAGGGAGCAATGGAACTTTTGACAGAAGCACTGGCAAAAGAGACAGAGCATCTGGGTATCCGCACGATGGTAGTGGAACCTGGAGCGTTTCGGACAAATTTCTACGGAGAAGGATTGGGCGGCACAGAAAGCCAGATTTCGGACTATGATGTTCTTGCGCAACGATACCGGAAAGATAATCTGATGAATCACCGTGACCAGCCTGGAGATCCGATCAAAGGCGGAGAAATAATCGTGGAGACGATCCTGAGTGGAAATATGCCTTTCCGTCTGCTTCTGGGCAGTGACGCAGTGCAGACAGCAAAAAGTGTATTGACAGACAGACTCCAGGAAATCGAGAAATGGACAGAGGTAAGCCGCAGGTCGGATTACAGATAAAATGACGGATAAAGTGACAGGAAGGATAGAGGTGTAACGTATGAAGCAGATTTTTCGTATGCTGCTTGCCGGTCTGTTGATGATATCACTGGCGGCCTGCAGTAACGGGGACACAGAAAACAGAGAAGATGAAATAATATCGGACCAGGGGCAGGAAACGGAACATGCGCAGACGGACAGTACCATTTTGATTGCCTATACATCGGAAGAAGAGGTCGCTTTTACGGCGAAACAGGTTGAAACTGTCAGCGGAGGAATTCTGTATGAAATCGGTGAGGGCGAGCCGGAGAATTTTGAGAGATATGAAACTGTCCTACTCGGATTTGCCGCAGACACAGACGAGATACCAGAACGTGTTCAGGAATTCCTGAATAAGTATGATTTCGGGGCAAAATCAATTATCCCCTTTGTAATCAACGGTGAAGATGTGATTAATGAGTTGACGGATCGTATCTCCCAGATTCAGCCGGGAGCTTTGATTCGTGGAAATGGTTTGGGAATTTCAGGCGAGAATATCGAAGAACATACAAAGGAAATTGCAGAATGGGTGGAAAATCTGAAGTTGGGAAACAGCACGGATACAGAAAACGGGTATACCGGAGACAGACAGACCGTGCTCACTGGCCAGGTCGATCCCTTGTCCCGACAGACTTTCTATTTATGGGAAGAGGGAAATATGCCTGCCGAGACAGAATATACGGAAAATAACGGCGGCTACGCAGATGACCCGGACTTCCGGCCGACAGTGAGAACATTTCCTGTGCCGGAAGGAACAGAAATAAAAGGCGCTGTCATGATATGTGCGGGTGGAGCCTTTCAGTATCGGAGTGACCAATATGAAGGAACGCCAGTAGCAGAGGCTCTCAGTGAATTGGGATATCAGAGTTTTGTGGTGGATTACCGATTAAGACCCTATACACAGGAAGAAGGAGCTCTGGATCTGGCGCGGGCTGTCCGTTTTGTCAGGAGCCATGCGAAAGACTATAAAATCGATGAAGAAGATATAGCAGTGATGGGATTTTCCGCGGGAGGTATATTAAGCGGAGAGATGCTGTTGAATTTTGACGGTACAGTAAACGGAACGGCCCTGGACAATGATTATATTCCGGATGCGCTGGATCAGGTGTCAGCGGATGCGTCTGCGTGCGGCATGATTTATTCATTCTATGGAAGGCTCAGCGTAGCGTCAACGGACGTAGAGAAGTTCCGCGAGTCTGATCTGCCGCCTACTTATTTTGCATATGGATCACGTGACCCCTTTGTGAGAGAATTTGAAGAGTGTATTGAGGCGCTTGAAGAAGCCAATGTCTCTGTGGAGTCCCATGTGCTGGAAGGTATGCCCCATGGATTTGGCGCAGAGGGCGGCTGGATCGATGGGTATGATCAGTGGCTTGAAAAGAGATTTACAGAAAATTCATAAAGAAACTTTGTAGAAACGAATGTAGAAGCTTGGGCGGATAGCCTGGGGTCGTAATGAAATCATTGATTTTGAAATAAGGCATGATTCGGGAACGGGTCATGCCTTTTAAGTTACAGGCGGAAAGACATCAGTGAGCAAAAAAGAAAATACCACATGCTCATCAGGTATTTCATTTTATGAAAAGCAGGTAGCGGTGCTTGCTTTCTCGTTGGCAGGATGTCGGGGGAAGGAGAATGCACAGCCAGATGGCATCGTCCTCCTGCACGGTTCATGCTTTGATGGATATGGTACACACCGACGGTCTGTCGGTAGGACTCACTGGTATACTGCGTTCCACGATCACTGTGGATTACAGCGCCTTCCAGTGCGGGATAAGCAGTCAGGGCATTTTCCAATGTTTGGATACACAGATCCGCTTTCATGGTTGTTTCCATTGCCAGACCAAGGACGCTAAGATCAAAGCAGTCAAAAATCGCAGATACATACAGTTTCCCATTGGACACTGGGATCTCTGTGATCTCTGTAATACATTTTTCTAATGGGGCATCGGAATGGAACTCTCGCTTCAACAGATCATCCGATTTCATGGCTTCCCGGTCTGCCTTTGTGAGCCCGTTTGGCTTTCTCTTTGGCCGATGGCTCAGGCCGATCTGATCCATAACCCGGTATACGG
>CABUPZ010000038.1 GCA_902493585.1 uncultured Fusicatenibacter sp.
GCGGAGGGAAGCGGATCAGGATCTTGAATTTTTATGCGATGAACGGATCATGAAGAACGGGGCTCATGAAGAACGGATGCAGTACAATTACCTGTTGGTGCAGACGGCGGCCCAGAGGCGCAATTTCTATGGGCTGTCCACAGAGTTCCGTGGAAGTCTTGCAGATTTAAAGAAAAGGATGGTGAATATTATGAGAGCGGGAACGTTAAAAAAAGGAACTTTCTTTACATTTTGTTTTCTGGCTGTCTTTGTATTTATGAATGTGATGACCGGGTGCTCGGTAAAAGATTCGGAAGACACGTCTGCGATGAGTGCCGAGAGCGTGAGTCAGTCGGAGTCAGAAAGCGATACGTCGGCGGAGGCAACGTCAACACCGGAGCCTACACAGGAACCGTTGACAACGGAACCAGTGGCAACCCCGGAACCCACAGATGTGCCGGAGGAAGAACAGAATACTGATAATACGGAGGAAACACAACAGCCTGCAGAGGAAGAAACGGAAGAGACAAAAACAGATTCCGGTGAGGAAGATGGCGATAACCAACCGGGTGAAGAAGGTGAAACCGTGGAGGCAGTACAGGCTAAGGTCAAGGTTTACGAGGGGGAATATATGGATGAACGTCTTCGTGAAGGTCCTACCGGGAATCCAGATCTAGGAATTGAAGGAGGACATATTATAAAAACATCTAATATTACAGATACATCTTTTGATTTTACTATTTATTATTTTGATTATAACACACTGCAGGAAAATCTGGTATTTCGAACACATACAGCAGTGTTTGTCGAAGATGGTATGAAGGCGGTTTATGACGGGCAGGAGTATTATCTTACCTTTACATTTCCAGACCATCACCATTCTTATCCGGATGTAACAGATATGGAAGTTACGGGCTACGGACCAGCGGAAGGTGTGTCATTTTCCAATAATAATGTTCCAGGTCATCAATTTAGTTAAGCATTACATTTTTCAGTGTGGTTTATTAAAAGGAGAGGCGCAATTTCTATGGGCTGTCCACAGAGTTCCGTGGAAGTCTTGCAGATTTAAAGAAAAGGATGGTGAATATTATGAGAGCGGGAACGTTAAAAAAAGGAACTTTCTTTACATTTTGTTTTCTGGCTGTCTTTGTATTTATGAATGTGATGACCGGGTGCTCGGTAAAAGATTCGGAAGACACGTCTGCGATGAGTGCCGAGAGCGTGAGTCAGTCGGAGTCAGAAAGCGATACGTCGGCGGAGGCAACGTCAACACCGGAGCCTACACAGGAACCGTTGACAACGGAACCAGTGGCAACGCCGGAACCTACGGATGTGCCGGAGGAACAGAATACTGACGATACAGAGGAAACACGACAGCCTACAGAGGATGAAACGGAAGAGACAGAAACAGATTCTGAAGATCAAGGTGGAGAAAATCAGCAGGATGATAGTGGAGAAACTATGGAGGCAGTACAGGCAAAGGTTAATGTATATGAAGGTGAATACCGATATGAGTATGTTATGACCGGTCTTGTGGTTCCTGAGTACTACAAAGTAAAAGTTTCCAATGTAACGGATACGTCTTTTGATTTTACAATCTATTATCTAAATGAAACAGAAGGAGCAGAAGAAGTTGTTTTTCGAACGCATACGGCAGTGTTTGTGGGAGATGGAATGGAAGCAGTATACGATGGAGTGGATTACTATCTAACCTTTACATTTCCTGATTATCATGAGGCATATCCGGATGCAACCGATATGGAAATTTCAGGATATGGTCCGGTGGAAGGGATGACATTTTCAAATAACAGCATACCGGGACACGAGTTTAGTTGATTTTTGACTTATATTAAATGTCAGATTAAAATTAGAATAGTAAATGATGGAAGACCTTTCATGATATAGCTTTCCACGAAAGGTCTTTCTATTTGGCTGCTGAGGAAAGTAGGAGTGCATTGTATTGCAGTATATCTTCCATGCTATCATCAACCCATAGAAAAGAAGCTTCTTTCTAAAAAATAAAGTAGGAGGATTTTAAAATGGGAAAACTTGAAAATGCAGTACAGTGGAGGATTAATCTTGCAAACGATGACAGTCATGGTTACGACCAGGCACACCGTTGGGGTCCGAATTATGATTGTGCTTCAGCCGTAATTTCAGCTTGGAAACAAGCAGGAGTACCAGTAAAAACTAATGGTGCATCGTATACAGGAGATATGGCAGATGCCTTTCTGAGAACCGGATTTACAAATGTGATTTCTCAGGTGGATTTAGCTTCTGGAAATGGGCTTAAACGAGGCGATGCATTGTTAAAACCTCATAGTCATACAGCCATGTATATTGGAAACTCTCAGCTTGTACATGCAAGCATCAACGAATTTGGTGAGACAGAAGGCGGGCAAAGCGGAGATCAAACGGGAAAAGAAATTTGCATTGCATCTTATTACAATAAACCCTGGAGTTACGTTTTAAGATATACTTCTGAGGCATCAGAGGATTATTTGCAGAAAGGCGATCAGGGACAGGCCGTTTTGGATATGCAGAAGAAGCTGATCGCATGTGGCTATTCTTGTGGAGCATCTGGAGCAGATGGCAGTTTCGGAACTGATACGGAAAATGCAGTAAAGGCATTTCAAAGAGATTATGGATTAGCTGTAGATGGTATCTTCGGAGAAGCTACGAAAAAGAAGCTTGAAGAGGTATACGCTGAAATTGATGGAAGAATCATAATCAGCAACGACTCGGAGGGAATGACCGTATGTGGTGATAATGTAGCAATTTGCGAAAAGCCAGGCGATATGAGTACATTTGTTGGATACTTAAAAAACGGCTCACCAATTCCTTGTGATTTCCGCATTTGGAAAAATAATATCTGCTATTTCCATTTCCAGGAAGGCTATGTAGATGGAAGATATCTTCGGGGCTGGATTAAGGAAGAAGGTTGGATGGTTACAGGATGGCGCCAGATCAATGGCGTATGGTATTATATGCGAAGCTGGGGAGCTATTTTCCGAAATGAGTTTTTTAAAGATGAAACAGGTAATCTGTTTTATGCCAATGCAGATGGCTCCATGTTCACCGGATGGATGGAAAAGAATGGCAAAAAGTATTACTTCAGAGATTGGGGCGCTGCATTCCAGAATGAAAAATTTGAAGATCCAAATACAGGAGAAATTTATTATGGTACTTCGGATGGCTCTATAATCATGAATAGCTGGGTCCAGATTGATGGCAAGTATTACTATTTTGGCGAAACAGGGGCAGCATATCGAGACAAACTTTTTACAGAAGGTCAGGATAAATATTATTGCGACAAAGACGGAGTAATGCTTACTAATGCATGGAAAGAAATTGATGGAGCATGGTACTATTTTCGTGATTGGGGTGGTGCATTAAACATCGGTCTCTGGAGCGACGGAGAGAATACGTATTATTTCGGAACGGATTGTAAGATGAAAACCGGATGGATAACGGTAGACAATACTACATACTTCTTCCGCGACTGGGGAGCTATGCTTAAACATGCATGGATCAAAACAGATGGCGTATGGAAATATGTAGATAAAAATGGAGTATATGTACCATCTAAGGATACTACAAATCAGCCGGATACATCAGACGGAAGTATTATCTATACCGGAAAAGTATGACGGATCAATGATGTTTCAAACGTTCAAATAGGACACCCGCATTGATGAACAAATGAATTTGAATGTGTAAACACGGAAAGAACTGCTTCCATTACCTGATTGGGTGGTGGAAGCAGTTCTTTTTTCACTTTATTTTACACCCTCAAGTAGCTTGTTAAAACAACAGATGATATAAACGGGGAGGTTCTCCCTCCCCTAAAAATTTTTCTTAAAACTTACACAAAAAACTTGACAATCCCAATCAATCTGCAAGCGTTCCCATCGGATCCCACGGATTCAGATGAAGGGGTTCAGCGGAAGCCTCTTTCAGCTGTTCTTCTGTGAGATATTTCTTGTTGATGACTGCCTGATAGACAAACTGATCGAACCATTCTGCGTTCATCAGATAGTAACCTTTGTTGCCATGTTCGTCGCTCCAGCTGTTTTCGATTTTCCATTTGTCTGGCTGGCCATTCTCGTCAAGATTCACGCCAGTGATCACCATTGCGTGATTCATTGCGCTTTCGCGGTAGTCCAGGCGGTCTTCTTTTGTCATTTCAAAATCGAATCCAAACGTACCTGCGTAATCATAGCATTCCGTGCTCCAGATGCCTTTTTCTCTGTCGCCCATATGGCCTACGTCGCTTCCGAACCATACCGGCTCGCCGTCGGAGAGCTGACGTACGATCAGAGAGCGGAGTGTGTCCATCGGAAGGTTGTAGTAACGGATCGGGGAACCTTCCGCCACGTTTCCGATGTAATCTACAGTATAGGTTTTTCCGAACGGTTTGTCTGCGGTTGGAGAATTGATGATGCTTACGTAATCCTCACGGAGATTCAGGCCGACATATTCCTGATAAAAGCTTTGTGGTGTGAGATTATGTACAATATGGTACTGTTTGTCCTTATCCACATATTCAAAATCAAACGTTTTGGGCGGGCATCCGAAACACATGCAGAGGAATTTATAGACATCCTTCAGCATTTCAGATTTCATAACCTGTACGTCTTTACCTTCGGCGGCAGCTTTTTTCAGGACTGCGGCACACTGGCGGAGTTTCGTGTTGAGTAGCTGGTTCATGGGACGCGTATTGCTGCTCTGGAAGGTTTCTTCCATTGCGGATTTCGGGATCACGCCGTATTTTTCCACAAGATTGACGAACATATCCCACTGTCCGCCGTCCTGTACACCGGTGCTCAGTACCTGGCAGAGAACGCGGTCGTCGGTGGGCCGATCGGCAAGGGAAATAACGCTTTCCAGCATATAATTGGCTTTTTCGAATTTATCCCAGAATGCGACATAGTTCTGTGAAAGTTCGAAAGCATCGAGATTACATTTTTTTGCGGTTACTTCGCGAAGCACATTCAGTGCGGAGAAGATCCAGCAGCGTCCGCTTGCCTTCTGGTTTGTGACCGGGAGGGTCGGCAGATCGATAGAAAATGCATGCTGTGCCTGAGACAGGCCTGCATGGCAGAAAGCGGCGTCCTTGACGGAGGTGTTGTAAAGCGCATTGGTCATCGCGCGGCAAAGCGGGCTGGACGCATAGCTTTTTTCATAATCGTCAAGCTGTTCCGGTGTTACACGTTGAAATGTCTGCATGTTGTTTCATCCTTTCTGTAATAAGTATTTTCGACATTATTTTCTCTCATAGTTAAGCACAATTTTCCATTCTTTGTAAATATCGGCTGCCAATTCTCTTGCTTCGGTGGGGAACAGTTCTGCAAGCCGAACTGTTACTGCGGCGGTTCTTTGGGAGAAATTTCCAGAGGGATTCCGGTCATATCGTAGCGGTTGTGCTTTACGTGGTCGTAAATGATCTGCGCGACCCCTTCGATATCTTCGTTCATTCCGTCTTTGATCCAGTGAAGAAAAATATTATAAAGGGCTCCAGAGTAATAATAGAGTTCACATTTCTCGAAAAAAGATTTGTCTTTTGCGTCGGTGACCGTGAGCATGTACATATCCAGTCCGTGAAGCAGGATTTCGGAGCGGTTTACTTTTTGGAGACAGAGGACGTAATCCTTATATTTTTGAAGGTATTTCAAACTTTGAAGGATATGATCATACGTCTGAAATCCGGTGCGGATGTTGGAAAAGTCCAGTTCCTGTACGTATTCCAGGATGATCTGATACATATAGTCCATCAGGATCTCGTCTTTGGAATTGTAATTGCGGTAATAGGACATTCGCGAGACACCGGCGCGTTTGGTAATGTCTGTGATCGAGATATCGTCGTATTCCCGGGTGTGCATCAGCTGAAGAAGCGCTTCCATGATACAATGCTTGGTAAACTGGTTGGCTGGCCGGGATTTTTTTGGAGTATTCATGAACAAAAACCTCCTTTTTGTCACAGTTCGTCTTACTGGGGTTGATTTTTTCAGCATTAGATGTTACTATTGTAACATTTTCTATGACTATTTTGAAGAAGGAAAGGCCGGGTATGATGAAATTTGGGATTGTGAGCGACAGCTCCTGCGATCTGTCAGGAGAGTATACGGAACAGGAAAATGTGACGATCGTACCATTTTATGTTTCTTTTGATGGGGAAACTTATTATCGGGAAGGGAAAGACATCTCAGTGACTGATTTTTACAAAAAAATGGCGGAGCAGACGGGATGTTATCCGAAGACCTCCATGCCTTCGGTGGAGGATTACCAGAAAGCATTTCTGCCTTTCGTCAGTCAGGGATGTCCTGTGCTGTGCATCTGCCTGACACAGAAATTCAGCGGGTCCCTGCAGGCTGCTATCAATGCAAAGCAGGAATTGGAAGAGGAATATGAAGATGCAAGGATCGAGGTTATGGATTCTCAGCTGGTGACGGCGCTTCAGGGGATGTTCGTGAAAGAAGCGGTACGTTTGAGAAATCAGGGAATGTCAATGGAAGAAGCGGTCAAAGCGCTGGAACCGATTCGGAGTACCGGACATATCTTTTTTACCACCAGCGATCTGAAATATCTGGAACATGGAGGAAGGATCGGAAAGGCAGCGTCGATCGCCGGAAGTGTTTTGAATATCAAGCCGTTGCTGCAGTATTATGACGGCGAACTGGCATCGCCGGAGATCTGCCGGGGACGGAAGAAGTCTCTGCAGAAAATCATCGAGAGAATGTTCGAATATATTGAAAAGAATCACATTGAACTGGAAGAATATTATCTCGCTACAGGAGTCGGGCTTCCGGTGCCGGAATATGAGCCCTTTAAAGAACAGCTGAGAGATGAGCTGAAAAAACGCGGATATGAGATCACAGAATGGGAGGAAATCCAGATTGGGGCGACCATTGGAGTGCATACGGGACCGTATCCTATGGGCGTAGGCTTTCTGAAAAAAAGTCAGGTCAATGGGTAACTGTTCAACGGGTTTAATTATCACAAAATCCGTAACCGTTCAGCCGGCTGTAGGGTTATCAAAATCTGGAAGAAGTTTTTCAAAGAGTATTGTCATCCGATCTTTTTAATGCTAAAGTAAATACGTGTACGGGAAAGGGCTGTGCATCGCGCAGCCCTTTTCCTTATGCATCTGCCAAACGCAGAGGAAGCAGAAAAATGGATGATTTGGAGTTCAGACATGGACAGATTATATATAGTAATACCGGCATATAATGAAGAAGAAAATATCGAGCAGGTGATCCGGGACTGGCACCCGGTTGTGGAACGCCATTCGGCAGAAGGAACCTCGAGGCTGGTGGTCATTGATGACGGAAGCAAAGACGGAACGTACAAAATCCTGCAGGAGTATCAGAAAAAATATCCTCTTCTTGAGGCCGTGACGAAGCCCAACGCAGGACATGGGGCGACGGTTCTCTATGGGTATCATTATGCGCTGGAGCATGGGGCAGATTACGTGTTTCAGACAGACTCGGATGGGCAGACACTTCCGGAGGAATTTGAACCATTCTGGGAGCAGCGGGAGCAGTATGATCTGCTGATCGGCAAACGCTGCCATCGCCAGGATGGAAAGAGCAGGATTTTTGTCACCCGGGTGCTGCGGCTGGTGGTGGGGTTGATCTTCCGGGTATGGGTGGAGGATGCCAATACACCGTATCGTCTGATGCATGCGGATACCCTGCGGGAAGTCCTGAAGAAGATTCCGGAGGGCTTCAATCTCTCGAATGTGCTGATCTCGGTTCTTTACTGTAAAGGACCCTATCGGGTGAAGTATCTGCCGATTACTTTCCGGCCAAGGCAGGGAGGCGTCAATTCCATCAATATCAAAAAGATCGTCCGGATTGGCTGGCAGGCGCTGAAGGATTTCCGGAAGATAGAAAAAGCGCTGGAACATGTTTGAAAGGTGCGGAAGGCAGTTTTCAAACATGCTCCGAAGTATCTTTGAAGCAAAAAGAATCCCCTGAACGCAGGGCACAGTTTTCTGTGCTTTACGTTCAGGGGATTTTTGACTGTAAATCTTGTCTGATACTCCTTCAATCATGACAAAGTTCCTGCATCAGGTCGTGGACGGTGGTTATTTCTGTCAGTTTCCACGCATTTTCACCGCAGAACAGAAGAGAATCCTCCACATTGCCTTCCGCAGCGCGGGTCAGCGCCGTAGTGATGCAGTAAGGAATGGAAGCACGGTCACACTTTTTCAGGCATTGATAACAATGGGTGATCTTTTCCGGTTCCTGTTCATGGAGCTTCAGAAAGCTGTTCCGTATTGCGCGGCCGGGCATTCCCACCGGACTTTTCATGATGGTGATATCTTCTTTCCGGGCATTCAGGTACGCCTGTTTGTAGCGGGGATCGGCGTCGCATTCCTCGGTTACAACGAAGCGGGTCGCCATCTGTACCCCGGCACAGCCCAGGGAGAGATAATGGTCAATGTCCTTTCGGTCGAACACACCTCCGGCGAATACCACCGGAATGCGCTGCTGATATTTTTCCTCATAACCGTGGACGATATCCAGAATTTCCTGTACCTGCCGATCGTATCCTTCGGCTTCCAGCTTCGCAACATCCTCGGGACTGTAGCCCAGATGTCCGCCTGCTTTCGGTCCTTCGATGACCACCAGATCTGGTACGCGGTGATAATGAAGATCCCAGAGCTTCAGAAGAACTTTGGCGGTCTTCGGCGGCGAGACAATCGGAGCCAGTTTGATGGAGCTCCCCTCCGTATAGCGTGGCAGATCACTGGGAAGGCCTGCGCCGGAGATGATCAGGTCTGCGCCGTTGTCGATACAGCATTTGACATATTCCTGATAATGGGTCAGGGCACACATGATATTGACACCGATGATGCCGCCGTTCGAGAGTTCTTTTGCACGCCGGATATGGTACGCCAGCGCTCTTAAGTTCGCTGCGAGAGGATCTTTGGCAAAATCCGGCTCGCGAAAGCCCGGCTGAGCGGCGGAAATAACGCCGATGCCACCTTCTTTTGCTACTGCGCCTGCCAGTGAGGACAGACTGATCCCTACGCCCATGCCGCCCTGAATGATCGGGACTGGCGCAGTAAGATTGCCGATTTGTAATGCTGGTAAAGACATATGAAATCTCCTTTGACCTATGGATTCTTATATATGGTATTTAAAAGAATGATAAGTAGTATTGAAAACTATATATAGAATACTTTGAAAGCCAAAGAAAGTCAAGAGATTTCAAAGAAATATTTTGAAAATCAAAGTTTTTAAAATGTTACCGGTCAGTCGGTCACTACGGCTGTTCCGGAAGCGGTGACCATCAGCATGCCATTGTCGCTGCCGAGCACTTCGTAGTCGATATCCACGCCCACGATGGCATTGGCTCCCAGCTGAGAGGCGCGGGAGATCATTTCATCCATTGCCTGGTTGCGGGCATTTATCAGTTCTTCCTCATATCCCTGTGAACGACCGCCGAAGAAATTGCGCATTCCGGCAGCGAAATCGCGTACGAAATTCACACCGGTGATCACTTCGCCGAATACTACCATTTTGTATTCCAGAATCCGTTTTCCCTCGATGGTGCTGGTTGTTGTTACGATCATTGTCTTACCCTCCTGTAAATTTGATTTTTTTATCATACCATAAGGTGGAAAGGTTGTATAGCTGACTGTTCTTTTTTATATGCAATACATGTATCTGAAAATTATAAAAGTAAGTCTTGAATCTTTCTGAAAGTTTCCGTTATAATGGGAGGAAAGACAAAAGTTTTTCAGAAAAAGAGTGACTGCGAAGAGGGAAAAGAAAGGAGAGATAGGTATGCTGAAAGATCTGGTATTGAAAAACAGAAGTTACCGGGGATTTGATGAGAGTGTTTCCATTTCCAGGGAGACACTGATGGAGTTTGTGGATTGTGCGAGGCTTTGTCCGTCCAGTGTGAACAAACAGCCATTGAAATATTTTCTTGTGTACGAAAAGGAGATGGTGAAGGAGGTGCTTTCGCTCACACGATGGGCGCGGGCTTTGCCGCAGCTGCAGCTTCCCCATCCGGGACATGGACCGACAGCGTTCATCATCATCTGCCAGGATTCTGAGATTGATCCAAATCTGAACCGTTACATGAAGGATGTTGGAATTGTGGCTCAGACTATGCTGCTGGCAGCAGTGGAAAAGGGTCTGGGCGGCTGTATGATCGGCAACTTTACGGCGGGAGAGGTGAGAGAGACACTGAAGCTGAAAGAGAATTATCATCCGCTTCTGGTCGTTGCGCTTGGAAAACCGCAGGAAGAGATTGTGCTGACAGAGGTTCCTGCCAGCGGTGAGACCGATTATTACCGGGACGAGAAGGATGTGCACTACGTTCCAAAGAGACGTCTTGAGGATGAAATCATAAATTAAAAGAAAACCATTGGCAACAGTTCAGCCGGCTGAATGATTACAACCGTCGGGAAAGGGGAAGAAAAATGGCGCAGATTTATCAGAACATTGCAGATTTGATCGGGAATACTCCGTTGCTGGAGCTTCGGGGGATGGAGAAAAAATATCAACTGAAGGCACGTCTGCTGGCAAAACTGGAGTATCTGAATCCTTCCGGAAGTGTCAAGGACCGGGCGGCGCTTGGGATGTTGAAAGATGCGCTGGAAAAAGGGCTGATCGCGCCGGGAGCAACGATCGTGGAGCCAACCTCAGGAAATACGGGAATCGGGCTGGCGGCGCTGGCAGCTTCGGAAGGGTTTCATCTGATCCTGACGATGCCGGAGACTATGAGCGCGGAGCGAAGGAATATTCTGAAGGCCTACGGAGCAGAGATTGTTCTGACGGATGGAAATCAGGGCATGGCAGGCGCGATTGAAAAAGCGAAGGAGCTGGTGGAGCAGATTCCGGGAAGCTTTCTTCCCGGTCAGTTTGAGAACCCAGCCAATGCCAGGGCGCATTTTGAAACCACGGGTCCGGAACTTTGGCGGGATACGGACGGAAACATCGATGTCTTTGTCTCCGCAGTGGGAAGCGGCGGAACCATCACCGGAACCGGGCAGTATCTGCGGCAGCAGAAGCCGGAGATCCGGATCATAGCCGTTGAACCGGAGACTTCCCCGGTGCTTTCCGGCGGTGCGGCAGGCGCCCATAAGATCCAGGGAATCGGAGCAGGGTTTGTCCCGGAAGTGCTGGATACGGAGATTTTCGATGAGATTATGACGGTGGATAACGAGCAGCCGTTTGCGATGGCAAGAGAACTGGCAAAGACGGAGGGAATTCTTGTGGGAATTTCTTCCGGCGCGGCGCTGTATGCTGCCGTTCAGGCAGCCGCAAGGCGGGAGAACGCGGGAAAGACGGTGGTTGTACTGCTTCCGGACAGCGCGGACAGATATTATTCCACCGAGTTGTTTTGAATTGTGTAATTAAGAAAACTGATAAGGGAATGTGGCAGTGATCCGTCTGGGTAACGGTTCAGTCAGATCTGGTGATCAGTAAAAAAAATCCTGTCGGAGAAAGGTGTCCGGGGGATGATGAAAAATAATTTTCCGTCATCCCCCGGAACGGGGCATTTTTCCTTCAGGATTTTTCAGATATTCAACATTTTTCCGGTTCCGGATACTCAACGCCGAAGGTTTCCACGGTAACAGAAGCCAGTTTCTGCTCTTCCAGCGGACGGTCACGGAAATCGGTTGCGGTTTCAGCAATCGCGTTTACCACATCCATGCCTTCGATCACTTTGCCGAAAGCAGCATAAGCGCCGTCCAGATGCGGAGAAGTTTTGTGCATGATGAAGAACTGGGAACCTGCGGAGTCAGGATCCATAGCCCGTGCCATGGACAGGACGCCTTCCGTGTGAGCCAGGTTGTTGGACAGGAAACCATTCTGAGCGAATTCGCCCGGGATGGAGTAGCCAGGGCCGCCGATTCCGGTACCCTGCGGGTCGCCGCCCTGGATCATAAAGCCGCGGATCACGCGGTGGAAGATCAGACCGTCATAGAATCCTTTTTGAACGAGGCTTACAAAATTGTTGACGGTATTCGGAGCAATCTCCGGATACAGTTCTGCTTTGATCACATCGCCGTTCTGCATGGTAAATGTAACAATTGGATTTGCCATAATCATTTGTCTCCTTTATTTCGTGATAAAAGGCTGTGCTGCCGCCGAAACGGCGGAATACAGCACTGCCAGCTATTCTGATTATAAGTGTTTTCCAAAGGCAAGGCAAGCGGAATTTTTGTAACAGCCCAGCTGGCTGAACGGTTACGAATTTTTTCCGCCCATTGTCATGCCACCGTGGGTATGTTAAAATAATCCCGTGAATGGCAACTGAAAGATAACAGGAGATAGAATTATGATCATAGAAACACAGAATGCCCGTGAAACCTGCGCGCTGGGGGAATTTCTCGGGAAACATGCCCGTCCTGGACAGATTTATACGATGGTCGGAGATCTGGGCGTCGGAAAAACGGTTTTTACCCAGGGGTTTGCCCATGGACTTGGAATTGAGGAGCCTGTGAACAGTCCTACGTTTACGATTGTACAGGTCTATGAGGAAGGTCGGCTTCCTTTTTATCATTTCGATGTATATCGTATCGGTGATCTTGAGGAGATGGAAGAGATCGGATATGACGATTACTTTTTCGGAGAAGGCGTCTGCATGATTGAGTGGGCGGATCTGATCCGGGAACTGCTGCCGGAGCGGATTACGGCGGTGAAAATTGAAAAGGATCTGGAAAAAGGCTTTGACTACCGGAAGATTACGCTGGAAGGGCTGGATGAGGACATAGAAGCGTTGTTGGAAAGTGAGGGAATACGATGAGAATACTGGCGTTGGACAGTTCAGGAATGGTGGCATCGGTAGCGGTGCTGGAGGACGATATCCTGTTGGGCGAATATACGGTAAATTATAAGAAAACACATTCCCAGACGCTGCTGCCGATGTTGGATACGGTGGCACAGATGCTGGAGCTGGATCTGCATACCGTAGATGCGATCGCGGTGGCGGCCGGACCGGGGTCCTTTACCGGGCTGCGGATCGGGGCGGCTACGGCAAAGGGGCTTGGTCTTGCCCTGGCAAAACCTCTGATCGCGGTTCCTACGGTGGACGCTCTGGCATACAATATTGGTGTGACGGACCGGCTGATCTGCCCGATCATGGATGCCCGGAGAAATCAGGTGTATACCGGTGTCTACTGTTACACAGACGGCCTGCTGGATGTCCTGCGGCCGCAGGAGGCAGTCAGCGTTGTGGATCTGGCGCAGACGCTGAATGAACTGGGACAGGAGGTCATTTTTCTGGGAGACGGTGTTCCGGTTTATCAGGAACAGCTGGCACAGCTTCTGGAAATCCCGTATTCCTTTGCGCCGGCACACCTGAATCGGCAGAGAGCCGGCGCGGTGGGCGCACTGGCTTCGATTTATTACCGGGAAGGCAAATGTCAGTCGGCGGAGGAAATGGAACCGGAATATCTGCGCAAATCCCAGGCGGAGCGTGAACGCGAAGAGCGGGAAAAACAGCAGGAGCAGCAGGCTCAGCAGACGGAAAACAATGCGAAGGCGGCAGAGGAAAAGTGCCCGGAGCAAGGAACAAAAAATACAGAAAATGAGGTGAAATTCTGAGATGGTAACAATACGTCAGATGGAAATCCCGGATCTGGATCAGGTACTGCCCATCGAAGAGGCAAATTTTTCCACCCCGTGGACGGCAAATGGTTTTTTCACCTTTCTGATCCGGGAGGACGCGTTGTTTCTGACCGCGGAGGAAGACGGAGAAATCCTGGGATACTGCGGAATCATCCTGAGCCTGGACGAGGGGGAGATTACCAATGTATGCGTGCGGGAGGACTGCAGAAGAAGAGGCATCGGGCAGATGCTGATGGAAGGTCTGATCCGTGAGACGAAAAAAGCAGGGGTCAGGGTCTGGCACCTGGAGGTGCGCCAGAGCAACGAGAGCGCGATCCGGCTTTACGAAAAGCTGGGCTTCGTGCAGGACGGGCTGAGAAAGGGTTATTACGAGGCGCCGAAGGAAGATGCGGTCCTGATGAGCCGGAAAGAAGACTGAACGGGCTGCCGCTGTGCTGACAGACATACAGGATCCGGCTGTTACCCATTTCCTGAGTTTCCTTTTGTTCCCGCTTTGAAAGCAGGGAAATCTGTGATACAATTCGAAAGACAACAGGAAGTTCGCTGTGAAAGATTTTTATGGAATCAGAAACAGCAGGGTTTTGAGCATTTTCGAATACGTTCGGGGAGGAAAGACATGCGTCAGTATTATGGGCAGACAAAAGAACTGAAACAGGTAATCTGCAACTGCTGCGGCAGGGAGCTGAGAGTGGAGCAGGGGATCCTGAAGGAGGGAGCCTGCCATCTGGAGACCGGGTGGGGGTACTTTTCCGGAAAAGATATGGAAAGACACTCTTTCGACCTCTGTGAAGCATGTTACGATAAGATCGTCTCCGGATTTGCTCTTCCGGTAGAGAAAGAGGAAGAGACGGAGCTTTTTCAGATGGAAGATGGAGAAAGCTATGAGTGAAACATTCAAAATATCATCCAGGATGGACCGGCTTTTGCTGGAAGTCCTGGTCACGGAGCCGCCGGAAGGAACCAACGTGCGGGCGGTGCTTCAGATCAGTCATGGGATGAGTGAACACAAAGAGCGGTATCAGGAGTTTATGGAAGCCATGTCCCAAAAGGGCGTGGCATGTATCATCCATGATCATCGCGGACATGGCGCAAGTGTGGGAAGCGAGGAAGATCTGGGATATATGTATGGCGGCGGCAGCCGGGCGCTGGTGGAGGATCTGCATCAGATCACAGCCTATGCGAAGCGCCGGTGGCCGAGGCTGCCGTTTTATCTGCTGGGACACAGTATGGGTTCTCTGGTGGCGCGCACGTATCTGAAAAAATACGATGGGGAACTGGACGGGGTGATCCTGACCGGTTCGCCCAGCAAAAATGATCTGCTGGATCTTGGCATGTTTCTCGGACATGGAGAGGCGCTGATCCTTGGGCGGCATCACCGGAGCAAACTGCTGGAGGCGCTGTCCTTCGGTCCGTTTGCGGCAAGGTTTCCCAAAGAGAAGTGCCGTTTTGCATGGTGCTGCGCAAATCCGGAGATCCAGAAGGCTTATGAGGAAGATCCCCATTGCGGCTTTACGTTCACGGCGGACGGATTTTTTGCCCTGGGCGAGTTGCTGAAGGAAACATACGGGGAAGATGGATGGCAGATGCATCATCCGGAGCTGCCGATCCTGTTTCTCTCGGGAGAGGAGGATCCCTGTTATCAGAACCGGAAAAAGTTCGCACAGGCCATTGAGCATCTGAGAAAGCAGGGATACCGGAACGTGCAGGGAAAACTGTATCCGGGAATGCGGCATGAAATCCTGTTTGAGCAGGAGAAGCAGAAAGTTTATCACGACGTATGTCGGTGGATGAAACTGGAGAAAAAATAATACATAAGAAAAAAGAGGCATGTTTTCCGCACCTTTACTCTGGTGCGGGAACATGTCTCTTTCTGTAATTTCAGAAATATTTCCTTTTGTGCAATCCCCCTTCCGAGGGACGCGGTCATTCTTTATTTATCTTTGTTCTTTTCCACTTCCAGCATCTTCATTGCTCTTACTTTCAGCGGGAGTCCGAACAGAGTGATAAATCCGTCTGCGTCGTGATGATCGTACAGATCTCCGGTGGTGAAGGAAGCCAGGGATTCATTGTACAGGCTGTATGGAGAGGTGGTTCCGGCCTTGATGATATTGCCTTTGTACAGCTTGAATTTTACTTCTCCGGTCACGTATTTCTGAGTGGATTCCACAAATGCCTGCAGCGCCTCGCGAAGCGGAGTGAACCATTTGCCTTCGTAGACTACCTGAGCAAACTGGCTGCCAAGTTTTTTCTTCATTTCCATGGTGTCACGATCCAGGATCAGTTCTTCCAGCTGGTCATGTGCTTCCATCAGGATGGTTCCGCCAGGCGTCTCGTATACACCTCTGGATTTCATTCCTACCACACGGTTTTCCACGATATCTACAATACCGATGCCATGTTTTCCACCCAGGGCATTCAGCTCGGTGATGATTTCGGAAACTTTCATGGCTTTTCCGTTCAGAGTCTTCGGAATACCCTGCTCAAAGGTCATGGTCACATATTCGCCTTCGTCCGGAGCTTTTTCCGGAGTTACGCCCAGCACCAGCATGTGGTCATAGTTCGGTTCATTGGCAGGATCTTCCAGTTCCAGTCCTTCATGGCTGATGTGCCACAGGTTTCTGTCACGGCTGTAGCTGTGGCTGGCGTCGAACGGAAGATCGATGCCGTGTTTGTGGCAGTATTCAATCTCATCTTCCCGGGACTGCATGGTCCATACGTCGGTCATTCTCCACGGAGCGATGATCTTCAGATCCGGAGCAAGGGCTTTGATGCCAAGCTCGAAACGGATCTGGTCGTTGCCTTTTCCGGTTGCGCCGTGGCAGATGGCGGAAGCGCCTTCTTTTCTGGCAATCTCTACCAGTTTCTTTGCGATGACCGGACGTGCCATGGAGGTTCCGAGCAGATATTTGTGCTCATAAACAGCGCCTGCCTGTACACACGGCATAATATATTCGTCGCAGAATTCGTCGATAATATTTTCAATATATAATTTGGAAGCGCCGGAAAGTTTTGCACGCTCGTCCAGGCCGTTCAGCTCGTTGCCCTGTCCGCAGTCGATGCAGCAGCAGATGACTTCATAATCAAATGTCTCCTTCAGCCACGGAATGATGGCGGTGGTGTCAAGTCCACCGGAATATGCGAGTATTACTTTTTCTTTCATGATAAAATCCTCCCTGATATTTTCGTCGGTGTAAAACAGCGGCAGTGACGCGAGTCTTCCTCCGCCGTGTAAAGTCTGGATTAAATATACATCATTTTGGAGAAATATGCAAGCTTATTTTAAAAAATATAAAAAAACTTGATTAATATACATTTTTGATGTATACTTATGCAAATGAAGCCCCGGAAAAAGACGGAGCAAGAAAAAAGGAGAACAGAAACGATGATAAAAGCAGGAATTATCGGAGCGACAGGTTATGCCGGGGGTGAGCTGGTGCGTCTGCTTCTCGGGCACAGGGATGCAGAGATCGTATGGTACGGCTCCCGAAGTTATATAGATAAGAAGTATGCGGAAGTATACCGGAATATGTTTCAGCTGGTGGAGGATGTGTGCAGAGACGACAATATGGAGCAGCTTGCCGAAGAAGTGGATGTGATCTTCACGGCGACTCCTCAGGGACTGTGTGCATCCCTGGTCAACGAAGAGATCCTTTCCAAAACAAAGGTGATCGATCTGAGCGCGGACTTTCGTATCAAAGATGTAAAGGTTTATGAGGAATGGTACAAACTGGAACACAAAGCGCCGCAGTTCCTTGACGAGGCGGTTTACGGACTGTGCGAGATCAATCGTGAGGCGGTGAAGCAGGCAAGACTGGTGGCCAATCCGGGATGTTATCCGACCTGTTCCACCCTGTCCATCTATCCGCTGCTGAAGGAAGGGATCATTGATGGAAATACGGTGATCATCGATGCCAAATCCGGCACTTCCGGAGCGGGAAGAGGCGCGAAAGTGGATAATCTTTACTGTGAGGTCAATGAAAATATCAAAGCTTACGGCGTCGCGTCCCACCGTCATACGCCGGAGATCGAGGAACAGCTTGGTTATGCGGCAGGGTATCCGATGCATATCAATTTCACCCCGCATCTGGTGCCGATGAACCGGGGAATCCTGATCACCGCTTACGCCAGCCTGAAAAAGGCTGTCACGGAGGAAGAAGTACGGGCAATCTATGATCAATATTATGCGAAGGAAAAATTTGTCCGTGTTCTGGAAAATGGTGCATGCCCGCAGACCAGATGGGTGGAAGGAAGCAACTTTGTGGATGTGAATTTCAAGATCGATCCGAGAACCAACCGCATCATTATGATGGGAGCGATGGATAATCTGGTCAAAGGCGCAGCCGGACAGGCGGTGCAGAACATGAACCTGATGTTCGGTCTGCCTGAGGATGAGGGCCTTCGGATGGCGCCGGTTTTTCCGTAAGGAAACGCTGTAACAAAAGTAAAATGATTCTTGGAAAGGAAGTTCTGAATATGAAGAAAACAGATGGCGGTGTTACCGCGGCAAAGGGATTTCAGGCGGCGGGATGCGCCGCAGGGATAAAAAAAGAAGGAACTATGGATATGGCGATGATCTTCAGTGAGGTTCCATGCCATGCAGCCGGCACGTTTACGACCAATGTGGTCAAGGCGGCTCCGGTGAAGTGGGATCAGGAGATCGTCTATCACCAGGACGGCGCGCGGGTGGTGGTATGCAACAGCGGGATTGCCAACGCGTGTACCGGCGCGGAAGGCATGGGCTACTGTAAGGAGACAGCCGCCGCTGCTTCTGAAATGCTGAAGGTACCGGAGACGGCAGTGCTGGTGGCATCCACAGGAGTCATCGGACAGCAGCTTCCCATCGACAGGATCAAGGGAGGCATTGCGAAGCTGGCGCTGATGCTGGAGGATTCTCCGGAGGCAGGAATGATGGCGGCACGGGCGATCATGACGACGGACACACATTCCAAGGAGACAGCGGTTTCTCTGGAAATCGGCGGGAAAACAGTGACCATCGGAAGCATGTGCAAAGGTTCCGGAATGATCCATCCCAATATGTGTACGATGCTCAGCTTTGTGACAACGGATGTGAGCATTTCCAAGGAACTTCTGCAGGAAGCGCTGAGCGAGGTGGTCCAGGATACCTACAACATGGTGTCTGTGGACGGAGATACCTCCACCAATGATACGGTGCTTCTGCTTGCCAACGGAATGGCGGGAAATCCGGAAATCACGGAGAAGAATGAAGATTACGAAGCGTTCAAAGCGGCGCTGTTTGAGGTAAATAAAACCCAGGCGATGCAGATCGCAGGGGACGGTGAGGGCGCCACGGCGCTGTTTGAGGTGAAAGTGGTTGGAGCAGAGAGCAAGGAGCAGGCAGTGACTCTGAGCAAATCGGTGATCACCTCCAGCCTGACCAAGGCGGCAATTTTTGGCCATGACGCCAACTGGGGAAGGATCCTGTGCGCGATGGGATATTCCGGAGCACAGTTTGACCCGGAGAAGGTGGACCTGTATTTTGAAAGTGCGGCAGGAAAACTGCAGATCATCAAAGACGGAGTGGCGACTGACTACAGTGAGGAAGAAGCGACCAAGATCCTGTCGGAGGAGAAGGTCACAGCGGTGGCAGATATTCATATGGGAACCGCTGAAGCAACCGCCTGGGGCTGCGATCTGTCCTATGATTATGTAAAGATCAATGCGGATTACCGGTCTTAAAGGAAGGCATGCCGCTGGCTGCAAATGTGTGAATGGCAAGTAAGAAGGCTGTTTTTGGAGGAGAGAAGAAAATGGTAAATAAAATGTATCTGGACAAAGCGGAGGTTTTGATCGAGGCACTGCCGTATATTCAGCGGTTCAACCGGAAAGTGATCATCGTCAAGTACGGCGGAAGCGCAATGGTAGACGAAGAACTGAAACGGAACGTGATCAAGGACGTGGTACTGCTGAAACTGGTAGGTTTCAAACCGATCATCGTTCATGGCGGAGGAAAAGAGATCAGCCGCTGGGTAGGAAAAGTTGGCATGGAGCCGAAATTCATCAACGGGCTGCGGGTGACCGATGCGGCGACCATGGAAGTTGCGGAGATGGTGCTGAACAAGGTCAACAAAGAGCTGGTGACGATGATCGAGTCCCTGGGAGTGAAAGCCATCGGAATCAGCGGCAAGGACGGCGCACTGCTCCATGTAAAGAAAAAACTGTCCGGCGGACAGGACATCGGGTTTGTCGGAGATATTGACCATGTGGAGCCGGAAATGCTGAAGAAGCTTCTGGAGAATGACTTCCTTCCGGTCATTTGCCCGGTGGGATTTGACGATGATTTCAACACGTATAATATCAACGCGGACGATGCGGCATGCGCCATTGCCCGGGCGATGCATGCGGAAAAACTGGCGTTCCTGACGGATATCGAAGGGGTTTACCGGGATTATTCCGATGCCGACAGCCTGATCTCAGAACTCCATATCAGCGAGGCGAAGAAACTGATCGCAGACGGAAATGTGGGCGGAGGAATGATACCGAAGCTGCAGAATTGTATTGACGCCATTGAAAACGGAGTGTCCCGGGTGCATATCCTGGACGGAAGGATCCCCCACTGTCTGCTTCTGGAAATTTTCACCAACAAGGGAATCGGAACCGCGATTCTGGATGAAAGCGAGGAGAAATTCTATCATGAAAGCAAATGAGATCATGGAAAAAGCGGAAAATTATGTGCTGCACACCTATAACCGTTATCCGGTGGTTCTGGATCACGGAAAAGGGGTCCGGCTGTATGATGTGGAGGGAAAGGAATATCTGGATTTTGCTGCGGGAATCGCAGTGTTTGCTCTGGGATATGGAAATGAAACGTACGATCAGACCCTGAAAGATCAGATCGACCGGCTGATCCACACCTCCAATCTGTACTACAACGAACCGATGGCGGATGCCGCAGAAAAACTGGTGAAAGCCAGCGGGATGGATAAAGTCTTCTTTACCAACAGCGGAACGGAAGCCATCGAAGGGGCGCTGAAAGCGGCGAGAAAATATGCCTACCTGAGGGACGGACACAACGATCACGAGATCATTGCCATGAACCATTCGTTCCACGGAAGGAGTATGGGGGCGCTCTCGGTGACAGGGAACACCCATTATCAGGATCCGTTTCGTCCGCTGATCGGAGGAATCCGGTTTGCCAATTTCAACGACCTGGAGAGCGTAAAAGCGCAGGTTACCGAAAAGACCTGTGCGGTCATTCTGGAGACGGTTCAGGGAGAGGGAGGAATTTACCCGGCAGATCCGGAATTTCTCAAAGGCGTCAGAGCACTGTGCGATGAGAAAGATATCCTGCTGATCCTGGATGAGATCCAGTGTGGAATGGGCCGTACCGGAAGTATGTTCGCCTGGCAGCAGTACGGTGTGAAGCCGGATATTATGACCTGTGCAAAGGCTCTTGGCTGCGGAATCCCGGTAGGCGCGTTTGTGTTGAATCAGAAAACCGCAGAACATTCTCTGGTGCCGGGAGATCATGGCACGACCTACGGAGGAAATCCGCTGGCATGTGCGGCTGTCAGCGCAGTGTTCGACATTTTTGAAAAAGAGAAGATTGTCGATTATGTACAGCAGGTTTCCGCCTATCTGGAAAAACGGCTGGATGAACTGGTGGAGAAGTATGATTTCCTGACCGTACGCCGGGGCAAAGGCCTGATGCAGGGGCTGGTGGTATCTGGCCGGCCGGTGGGTGAGATCGTTCAGCAGGCGCTGCAAAACGGGCTGTTGGTGATCACGGCAGGTTCCGATGTGCTGCGGATGGTGCCGCCGCTGGTGATTACGGAGGCGGATGTGGATGAGATGATTGAGAAGCTGGAGAAGAGCTTTTAGATAATTCCGTATATGGAATATCATAAGGTGAATGAATAAAATAAGGTGGTCGTGAAAAGGTATCTGTGGCATCAGCTGCATACCTTTTCACGGCCACTTTTTAGTGGCTTTTCGGTGAACAGAAATGCCTTTTGCTGTGAACGGGAAGAACTTTATACCCATCGTATCTGAAACAGCGTTTGCCGCAGATTGCCAGATGCTCAGCAGACGCTGTTTCAGATCGGCAGATGCGCAGCAAAGAGGAAAATGCATAAGACTGCTCGATTCTGCATATCCTATCATAAATATTTATAGCCGCAGTTTGTCCTTGAAGTGAATGTAATCCTGCATTTCAGGCATACACGGCGGGATGAGCAGATGGAGGAATGAAACATGACAGGAGTCATCATTGCGCTGGTTTCCGGCATACTAATGAGTGTTCAGGGAGTTTTCAATACACAGGTAACAAAACAGACAAGCCTGTGGGTATCGGCAGGCTGGGTACAGTTCACAGCGCTTCTGGTCTGTATCGGGGCATGGTTTTTTACCGGAAGGCAGGAGGTCACGGCACTGGTCCAGGTCACGCCGAGGTATGTGCTGCTTGGAGGAGTGATCGGAGCCGCGATCACGATCACAGTAATCCAAAGTATGAACAGTCTGGGACCGGCGCAGTCGGCGATGCTGATCGTGATTGCGCAGCTGATCGCCGCATGGCTGATTGAACTGTTCGGATGGTTCGGAATGGAGAAGACCAGCTTTGAATGGAGGAAATTTATCGGCATGTTGGTAGCGATCGCCGGCATCATCCTCTTCAAATGGGAGAAATAGGGGGACGGTTCAGGCTTTTTGGGGGTGCAAGCGGACGAAAAAATCCCGGAGCGGGCAGCAGACGTGTACCGT
Organism: uncultured Fusicatenibacter sp.; assembly: GCA_902493585.1. Taxonomy (GTDB): domain Bacteria; phylum Bacillota; class Clostridia; order Lachnospirales; family Lachnospiraceae; genus Fusicatenibacter. Next base: position 22,296 of record CABUPZ010000038.1, read on the forward strand.
GGGCATCTGCACAG
>CABUPZ010000039.1 GCA_902493585.1 uncultured Fusicatenibacter sp.
ACCAGAAGTTCCGGGAAATTTTCAACGGTCTCTCCCCGGTTGTCCAGCCGGAAGCTGACAAAGCCTTTTTTCGTTTCCTGCCCGAGCATTCGCTTCACCGCCTGCTCCGATTTGTCACAGAGTCCCGGAAGACGTTTGCGCAGCGCGATCAGCCCACGGTAATACTCCACCAGATCCGCATTTTCATACGCCCGTTCCCAATCCAGGCGGTTGATGGAAAGCGGGGAACAGTAGCTGTCTTCCACACCCTCCTTCGTCCTTCCGAACTCTTCCCCGGAGAGCATGAACAGATGTCCCTGGCAGGTCATATAGATGGCAGCCGCCAGCCTGTAAACCCTCCGGAGTTTCTGACTCTCCGTATGGTATCCTCCCTCCGGCTCCAGCGTATCCACCAACTTGTCCCACAAAGTCAGATTGTCATGGGCGGAAACGTAAGTGATCACCTGGGACGGCGCCTTGGGCGAAAATTCTTCACTTCCGCACCATGCCGTCACCGCATGGAGAATATCTTTCTCAAATCCCTCTCCGCCGTTGACAAATCCCGGTTCCTTCCGGTAAAACACATGGCCTTTGACCGCGTCGCGAGTACAGTCGCAGAAGACGCCGATCCTGGAATCCAGCTTTCGGATATTCGCTTTGTTTGCCGGATAGCTTCCCGGCTCCATATTGGACTCCCGCGCCGACCAGGGTTCCCCGTAGATCAGCTTCTCCCCTTCCCCAAATTTTTCATCCAGAGCCCGCTGAATCCGGTTCATCAGATCCGTATCCAGCAGTCCCATCAGGTCGAAACGAAAGCCGTCCACATGGTATTCTTCCGCCCAGTACAGCACCGATTCCAGAATATACTTCCCGCACATCGGCCGTTCACTGGCAATATCATTTCCGCAGTCGGAGCCGTTGCACCAGGAGCCGTCCTCTTCCTTCCGGTAATAATATCCCGGCACTGTCCGTTCCAGCCAGGAATCCTGCTGATACGTATGATTATAGACCACGTCCATGATCACACGAAAACCATTCCGGTGGAGATTCCGGATCATTTCCTTGAACTCCCGGATCCTCACTTCCCCATGGTACGGATCTGAGGAATAGGACCCTTCCGGAATCCAGTAATTGACCGGATCGTATCCCCAGTTGAACTGATCCTCAGAGTCTGTTTCATCCACAGACCCGAAATCATACACCGGCATCAGCTGGATATGGGTCACTCCAAGATTTTTCAGATAATTCATTCCCGTGGGATGGACTCCATCGTTGTTCAGCGTCGTGTCCTCCACGCCAAATGCACGGTAGGTACCCCGGACTTCCTCCGGAAATCCTCCGGACGGATCCCAGGAATATTCCCGGACATTCAACTCATAAATCACCGTCTCCGGAGCTTGTTCCGGTGCCCGGTCGTTCTCCCATCCTTCCGGATCTGTCTCTTCCAGCCGGACCGCCATGCTCCGGCTGCCGTTGACGCCGCAAGCACGGGCATAGGGATCCGCCGTCCTCACCCGACTGCCGTTCCCCCAGATCTCATAATCATAATAAATCCCATTCAGGTCTTCCGCAAAACATTTTTCCCAGACGCCATCCTCCCCGGGAACCATTTCTTCCCTCCGGAAGCTTTCGTCTTCCCTGTTTCCTGTCCGGTAAAGATTCAGAAAAACCGCCTCCGCGCCGGGGCTCCAGAGTTTAAACACGGTCTTCTTCCCGTCCAGGGACACGCCGAGATCCTTTCCTTCATAATAACTGTTTCTCACTGATATTTCCAACATACTGCAAATTCCTTTTCTAAACACGTAACATTTCTGTCAGCTGAACTGTTACAGCATCCACCTATAAAAATCTCAACGGTTACACAGACACAACGGTCCGGTTCCTGTGCAGAAAATCTCCTGCACAAGACCGGACCGTTTTTTCTCAGCCCTTGACTGCTCCGGACAATCCGTCCACATAGAATCTCTGCAGGCAAAGGAACAGGATTGCGATCGGAATGGAGATCAGAACCGCTCCGGCCGCGAAACTGGTATACCAACTGTCAATGTATTCCTTCTCCAGCATTCTCCAAAGTCCAATGGCAACGGTATACTGGTCCGCGTTGGCGCGGCAGATGACTCTTGCAAAAATAAAGTCCAGCCACGGTCCCATAAAGGAAGTCAGGATCGTATAGATGATGATCGGCTTGCTCAGCGGGATCGTGATCCTTGTAAAGATTCTCCAGCGGGTACATCCATCGATCAGCGCCGCCTCATCGATTTCCTTCGGAATCGTGTCAAAAAATCCCTTAGAAATCTGGAAGGACAGAGCCGCGCCTCCGGAATAACACAAAATCAGAGCCACACGGATCAGGGAACCTTCCGTCAGTCCCACCGCTTTCAGAATAAAGTACACAGCGATCATGGACATGAAAGCCGGGAACAGACCCAGGATCATCGCCATATTCATGTACGGCTTTCTCATTTTAAATTTCAGTCTGGACAGACAGTAGGACGCGGACAATACATAGAATGCCGACAGGATACAGGAAAAAATCGCGATGATCAGTGTGTTCATGAACATCTGCGGGAAATTCAGGATCGATGTATCCGTAAACAGCTTGATGTAGTTATCCAGTGTATACGCCTGCGGCAGGAAGGTGGACACATAAGAGCCCTTTTCCGCGCGGAAACTGGTCAGGATCACCCAGAGAATCGGGAATACCCAGAGAAATGCCAGAACCGCCAGCAGACAATGAATTGCAAAATTTTTGATTTTTTTCGACGTTTTGTGGTTCATGCTTAAAATCCTCCCTCTTCCTTATAGGATTTGCTGTTCCGGTAGGTAAAGAGCGCTCCGACCGCAAGGATCACGAACGTCAGAATACCGATGACCGCGCCCACATTGTAATACTGTCTGTCTACCGTCAGCTTGTACAGCCAGGTAACCAGCAGGTCCGTACTTCCCGCCGTGGACGAAAGATTCGTCACAGGATCTCCGCCGGACAGCAGGTAGATAACGTTGAAGTTATTCACGTTTCCTGTAAACGTTGCGATCAGGTACGGCGTCGTTACATACAGCATATAAGGAAGCGTGATCTTAAAGAAAGTCTGGAAGGCATTGGCTCCATCTACCTTGGCAGCTTCGTACAGCTCCGCCGGGATGTTCTGAAGAACACCGGTCAGCTGCAGGAGGGTATACGGCACACCTACCCAGATATTGATCACGATAACGGTCACTCTCGCCCAGGTCGGATCTGTAAAGAACGGCAGGCTCGCAGCGATCAGTCCGAGGTTTCTCAGAAGTACGTTGACTGCACCTTCCGGCTGCAGCATCGTCCGCATGATCAGCAGAGATACGAACATCGGAACTGCGCAGGAAAGTACGAAGCAGAAACGCCAGAACCCCTTTGCCTTCGTCTCTTTCCGGTTGATGATCAGAGACAGGATCATTCCACAGATGTAGTTTGAGAAGGTGGCGAAGAACGCCCACACGATCGTCCAGATCAATACTGACCAGAACGTACTTCCCAGAACGCTGCTGGAATCAAACAGGGTTTTGAAGTTATCCAGCCCCACCCAGTCAAACAGCACCAGATGATTGTCAATGATACTGTAGTTGGTGAACGCCATACAGATCATGAACACCAGGGGCAGTACAGTCAGTGCAAAAATAAAGAACAGCGGAGGGGTCATCAGGAGTTTCTGAAGGTTCTCGTCGAGAAGCGTTTTCATCCTCCACAAAGGTGTTGATGTGTTTTCCCTGTTTCGCCAGGCACTCCGCCTTATAGGCGCTTTTCAGGGAACCTCTCCATATGTAGACCATCAGCAATGTTACAAAAATGGTAGCCACTCCGTAGAGCAGAATGGTGATGGACTGGTCGCCCTGGGTGTACAGGTACACCTGCTGCGCCTCATCCCAGTACTCCTGCTGCTCTACCGTTCCGAGAGATCCCAGCATATACAGGCAGTGCAGACCGGTCATGATCATAAATACAACGTATGCCGCTTCCGCTGCCAGATACAGCAGGCCCTTGATCCTCTGACCATGCACAAAACTTCCAAGTCCCATCACGAGCATGGAAAGCTTCGTCTCCGGAGCGCCTTTTGTAATCGCCGCCGTACAGGTATACGGCGTATCAAACTCACTTGCTTTTCGTTTCCTTCCAAACATGTTTCACCCTCCCCATATCAGATACCGTCGCTGTTCATCGCGGTATTCATATCCTGTGTCATCTGTTCCGCATTGTCATGGGTCACACTTCCGTTCCGGATACCCTTTCCAAGGTTCTCCACCGGTACCCAGCAGTTGTTCATCTGCGGAACGATCGGCTGAAGAATCGAAGTGCGGTCAAAGGTATCGTTCTGGGCAAATACCACCGGATCTGACGCGATGGCTTCGTCCTTCAGAAGCTCTGTATTACAAGGAACCACATTGAGCAGTTCGTAGTGCAGCTGCTGCGCTTCCGCAGAAGCAAGGTAGATCGCCAGCTCCACCGCCTGTACCATATATTTGCTGTGCGCATTTACGCCGACTGCCTTGGAACCGCCGTAAGCCTGCATCTGCACTTCCTTTCCGTTGAGATTGAATGTGGGAAGCGCGGCTACGCCCATATTTTCGCCGAGGATCTCCTCGATCGCCGCTGCATCCCAGGAACCGGTAAACATCGCGTTGATGCTTCCGTCACGAAGTCCGGCGATACCGGAACCGTCCGCGTCAATCTTGAAATTCGGATTCTGGTTCAGGTCAATCAGATAATCGGTTACTTCCACCGCATTCTCTCCGCCGAACTCAACGCCGGCTTTCTCATCTGTTCCATCCTCTCCGAACAGCGTACAGCCGTTGCCTACATAAAAGGCGGGAAGATACCAGGAGTTGGTGAACGGGAAGGAAACCACACCTTTCTCAAGCATGGTATCCAGACTCTTTACATCTTCCTCCGAGAACACGCTCTTATCATAGAACATATACCAGATATTGCTGGTGTAAGGCGCTCCGTAGAGCTCTCCGTCCCAGGTCACAGACTGGAGCATCGCCTCGGAGTTCGTCGCCTTGATCTCCTCCGCGTATTTTCCTCCGAATTTCGCTCCTGCGTTCGCATTGGTCAGGGTAGTCAGCGCGTTGTTCGCGTAAAAGAACACATCGGCGCTGGCCGTCGGGTCCTGTGCTACCTGGGTTGCTGCGCTGGCCTCATCGGCCACACCGTAAACAAAGGTGATGTCCCACTCGGGATGCATGTCCGCAAAATTTTCGCAGCAGGTCTGCAGCCACTCTCCGCTGTCCTTGGACTGGTCGTTGGACGGAGACCATACCATCAGACGGATTTTTTCCTTTCCGTCGTCGGCGGTTCCGCATCCGCCCAGCACAGACGCCGCAGCCATCAGCCCGGCCATTAACAGTGCAATCTTTCTCTTCATACCATCTCTTCCTTTCCGGCAGTTCCGGGAGCCGGAAGACATGCCTGTCCCATCGCTCCCTGCCGTCTGCTTCCGCGTGGTCAGATTTTCCCTGATCCTGTCCTCTTTCCGTCCCATCTCATGAATCGCTCCGCATTTGGCTTCCTGCCATTCCTTATTGAGTTTCGCTTAGTTTAGTTATTTTTAATATATTCCTGTTTTACCAATTCGTCAAGCTGTTTTTCGGTATTTTTTATAACTTCTAGCAGTTGTTGCAATTTTTCCTCTGCAATTTGTACATTTTGTTCTTCGAAATCTTACGAAACTTCTGAGCCAGCCGCCGGATTTTTCATTGCTTCTCCGTATAAGATAGTATATAATAATGGAAATAAGTTAACAGTTCCGCCAGGGGAATTGTTACGGTCTGCGCAGTAAATGCGCAGACCTAACTGAATATTTACGAAATAATCTTTTTATACTCCATAATTTCGAAAAAAGGAAGTGAATTTTATGACGACAATCGCCGATATTGCCAAAAAACTCGGTGTTTCCAAGAGCACAGTCTCCAAAGCCCTGAACAATGCTCCGGACATCAGCGAAACCTTGCGAAAAACGATTGTGGAAACCGCCGTGGAAATGGGCTACTCCAAACTGCGGCAGAACAAGAAAGAAGCGAAAAAAGTCTGTATCCTGATTGAAAACATGGACTACACCAACGAACTGCACTTCGGCTATCATATCATCATCGGTTTCCGGCAGATGGCAGAACCGGCCGGCTACCAGGTCGATGTCGTTCCCATCGACAACGCCATGCAGCGCGCCTTCGGATTCGATGCATTTATGCTCCAGAATCATTACCTGGGCGCCTTCATCCTGGGCATGACACTCAACGACCCCTGGATGAAGGATCTGCAGGCAAGCCGCACCCCCGCCGTTCTTTATGACAACTATATTCCAGAAAACCCTTCCACCTGTTATGTGGGCATCGACAATTCCGAGGGCATGAATCTGGCCGTGAAGTACCTGAAAGGACTGGGGCACCGGAAGATCGGTTACCTGAGCACCTCCCTCGGCTCTTACATCACCCAGGTACGCCACCGTGCGTTTTTCAGCGCCCTGAAACGAAACGGACTGAAATCCGACCCCCGTCTGGCGGGCATTTCCTATTATGTTTCCGAATGCGTCCAGAAACACGTTCCAAAGCTGCTGGAACAGGGCATAACCGCGATCATCTGCTGCCACGACCAGATGGCGAACGCGGCGATGGTGCAGTGCCGCGAAACCGGCCACCGGGTTCCGGAGGATGTCAGCATCGTCGGTTTCGATGATCTGCCCATGTGCGCCTACACGGAACCTCCGCTGACCACCGTGCGGCAGGATCAGCTGCTCCTTGGAAAGTGCGGTTTCAACGCGCTGGTAAGCCTGATGAACGAAGTACCGGTAGGAACCCTGCTGCTGCACGCAAGCCTGATCACCAGAGATTCCTGCGGAGAGGCAAACTATTCCAGCAGTTCCGAGACAGAAACCGCCTGATAACCGGATTGTTTCAATCCGGCAAGGACCCGCGGAATGGCTTCGGGCGTGTCTTTTGCCTCAGCGCTGAAACGAAGGATCGATCCGTTCTGCAGCTGATTTTCCTGCAATACCAGTTTGACAATGGCATCCGTCCCGTAATCCTTCCAATCCATAGAGTCAGTGTTCCAGCCGATCACAGTGAATCCCGCGGTCCTTGCAGCGCGCAGCAGCTGGTCGCTGACTTCCCCGTACGGCGGGCGGAAAAGAAGTTTTCGCTCCACACCGACTGCCTGCTGAAGCTGTATCAGCTGTCCCTTTCCCTGCTTCAGTTCTTCCCGTACCTCCGTTTCCTTTAAAAGACTCATATCACGGCATTCGAATCCCAGAAACCCCACATCACAGCCCTGTTCCAGAATCTGTTCCGCCAGTTCCGTGTGTTCCGCCGCCCATTCCCCCGTAACAAAAAAAGAGGCACCGCCGTCATGCTGTGCCAGAAGTTCCAGAATCTCGGATACCTGATCCGTCTCATAAGTCACCTCAAAGGTGAGCGCAATGTTCTGTTCCTTCGTCTGCACTCTGCATATCGGCAGTTCCTCTTCCAGTTCTTTTCCTGTCTGCAGTAACCCCTCCTCCTCCGTCTTCCGGTAGAACAACGACACTGCCGCCGCCAGAATCACCGCCAGGAGAAGAATCCCTTTCATACTGCTTTTCTTCATAACGATACCCGCCCCAAAAACGGTCTTATCTATATTTATGCGCGAAAGCGTGTCTCAATTGGCAGCAATTTATCCTTTTATTCCTCACGGACAAAAATGCCGTTTATGACTTTCCGCATTTAAAAACCAGAACGCAGCAGTTTGTCAAATCAACCCATAATGCTCCATCGCATATTCCAGTCCGTCTTCCTCGACGGTGCGTGTCACAAACTCGGTATACGGATCCAGAATCGGGTCATGTACCCCCATTGCCACCGCATGGGGCACCGCCTGAAACATGGCAAGATCGTTACTGCTGTCCCCAAACACATAGGCATCCTCTCTCTCCATCCCGAAATGATCCAGGATAAACGCGATGCCGGTGCCTTTGGAATATCCTTTCGGTGCAGCTTCATAAAATCCGTTTCTCCGATCCATCAGATCCATATCCCTGGAAAGATTTTCAAAGATTGCTTCCCGTCCGCTCTTCTCATCCGTATAGAAGACAAACTTGTCAAACTCCAGGCCGCCGTGCTCCGCGTATTTCTCAATTCCCAGTCCCATCTGTTTAAAATACCTTCTGGTCCCCTCCAGCCGTTCAAAACGTGACATGCGTTCCGGAACAAAGCAGTCCTCCGTTCCTTCCAGGATCATATCCGCCTGATTTTCTCTCAGAACTTTCACGATTTCGCCTCCGCGTTTCAGCGGAATGCTGCGTTTCAGCAGCACCTCGTCTCCGAACTGGATGTAGGTACCGCAGCCGCATACATATCCGGAAAACGGCATCCGTTTAAATACCTCCGGCAGGGCACACCAGGTTCGCCCTGTATTGATAAAGGTCAGATGACCGTTTTCCAGCGCCCGCTCCAGGGCTTTCATCGCGCTGGCAGGCACCTCCCCGGTCACTTCACTGAGCAGTGTGCCGTCAATATCAAAAAATAATGCTTTTTTCTCCATTCTCTTTTCCCTTGCAGCCGTTCCGCCGGCGAAACGGTTGTGCTTTCCTTTCTCTTTCCAGTACATGGAAAAATAAATAGATGGTCATTGATTCTTCCATGTACTATTTCCGGAATTTCCGGTATCCGGTCCTGAAATCCACCTCGCTGCAAAATTCTCCTCCTTCGAGCAATGCGCGGATGTTTTTCGCCGCAATGCGCACGATCCGGTTCCTTGTCTCTTCCAGATGAAAATGGCCGGACACATGAGGAGTAAGGATCAGGTTCGGTGCATCCCAAAGCGGGGAGTCCTCCGAAAGCGGTTCCTGCTCCGTCACATCCAGGCAGGCTCCGGACAGCTGTCCGCTCTTCAGCGCATCCACAAGCGCCGTCTCATCCATCAGGCTTCCCCGTCCTACGTTGATCAGGATCGCTCCCTTTTTCATCCTGTGGATCCTCGCTTCATCGAACAGATGAAAGGTCTCTTTGGTCCCCGGCAGGGAACACGCGACGATATCCGCTTTCGCCAGCTGCTCGTCCAGCTCGTCCATGGTATAGACTGCCTCTGCAAACTCCGGCACGGCTGCTTTGTGTCTGCGCACTCCCACTACCGTGCCGCCAAGGGCATGCACTTTCCGTCCGAACGCACTGCCGATATCCCCCATGCCCACGATCAGGGTACGGCTTCCGTACACAGAGGTTACTGTCCTCTCATCTTTCCACTGATGATTTCTCTGATTGATCTGATAAAGATTCAGTTTCTTGATCAGCATCAGGAGCATTCCCAGCATATGCTCCGAGATTGCCAGCCCATAGGCGCCGGTGGCATTGCAAAGATGCGCCTGCTCCGGAAGGATGCCTTCCTCCAGATAACCATCGGTCCCGGCACTGTTCAGCTGCAGAAGCTGAAGATTTTTCGCCTCTCTGATCCGCTTCGGCGGAAGATTTCCTACGATGATCTCTGCCTTTTTCAATACTTCGTCCGGTACCTCGCCGGATCCTGCATGGTAAAACTCCAGTTCCGGCGAAACAGACTGCAAAAGTTCCTGATATTCTTCCGTCAGAGGAAATACTGTCACCACCTGTTTCATTTGTTTTTCTCCTTTTCTTCTGAATTCATTGAGACAGCCCAGCCAGCTGAACGGTTACGCACCGTCTGTATCAGTATAGCACAAAGCGCTGCATTTTCCTATGGTCACAGTTACAGCCGGATGCCGCAGCCATCCGGCCGGCTGAACGGTTACCACAGATCCGATCAATCAATCTTCCTCCAGAAAATCCCAGAACCGCCGCGCGGTCCTGGAGAGCAGATCGTGCTCTTTGCAGATCATGACAATCCGGGAAGTCAGGTTGGGTTCCTGCAGCACACAGACTTTCATCTGCTCTCCGGCAGCTTCTGAAACTGCCGAGGCCGGAAGGATTCCGACCCCCATTCCGCCGCCCGCCAGGGCGAGCGTCGCCTGCGCCGTATCCGTACAGCAACGGATCTCCGGCAGCAGCCCCTCCGCCTCGAATCGCGTCCGTAAAATCCTCTCCCACCGGCGATAAACGATCAGTGGTTTTCCATCCAGTTCCTTTAACGTGATCGCTTCCTCCCTTTGTCCTTTCCGCGCTGTTTCCCCGGCATCTGCCGCAGAAGACCCACCTTCCAAAACCGCCGTACAGATCTTCCCGCCGAAAAACTCCGGCCGGCCGGCCGCCATCAGGGATTCCTCCCTGAGGATCTTCTGTTCGATATCCGGAGCGGAAAACGGCGTCCGGACCACCGCCAGATCCAGCTGTCCGGTACGCACCTGCTCCAGAAGCTGGTAAGTATTCGCACTGTAGATTTCATATCGGATTTCCGGATACTGTCCGGCGAAGGCCGTCAGCCATTTCGTGAACATTCCTTCCTGCACGGAGGACACGACGCCGATCTGGAGTGTCCCGGCGGCTCCGCTGTCATACTCTCTCATCTCCATCGCCGCCGCGTCGCACATTCCCAGAATTGCGGCCGCCTTCTGATAGAAATGTCTTCCCGCCTCGGTCACCTGAAGCCTCCGCCCTTTCCGCTGAAACAGGCTGCAGTTCAGCTCCTTTTCCAACAGCTTCAGCTGGGCCGTCAAAGGCGGCTGGGTCATATTCAGTTTTCTCGCAGCCGCGGTCACCGTCTCTTCCTCCACAACCGCGACAAAATAACGAAGCTGGCGAAGTTCCATCGCTTCCTCCTGTTCCGGAGCATGCTCCTGCTTTTTTATATTTATTTCATATAATTATACTATGAAACAAATATTTTTAAAATGGATATTTTTCCTTTATACTAGAATAAGTCGCGATAAATAACCTTATGTTTCGTGACTTATACTGATATTACGGGGAGGGAAAAATTTTGAAGTATCTGAACGTCTATCTGAAAAATTACAAAACAGATAGTATTCTCGCGCCGCTGTTCAAGATGCTGGAGGCGACCTTCGATCTTCTGGTACCGATCGTGGTCGCCCGCATCATCAACGTGGGAATTGTCAATAAGGACACCGGCTACATTCTCCGATGCTGCGGGATTCTGATCCTGATGGCGCTGATCGGACTGGCCTGCAGCTTTACGGCCCAGTATTTTGCGGCAAAGGCTGCCATCGGCAGCACCACCGGCCTGCGCCATATGCTGTTTCAGCACATCCAGTCCCTCGGTTTTTCCGAGATGGACACCATCGGCACCAGCACGCTGATCACCCGAATGACCAGCGACCTGAATCAGGTGCAGAGCGGACTGAACCTGTTTCTGCGTCTGTTCCTGCGCAGTCCGTTTATCGTCTTCGGCGCAATGATCATGGCCTTCACCATCGATGTGAAGATGGCGCTGATCTTCGTTGTAGTCATTCCGGTCCTGTCCGTGATCGTCTTCACCATCATGTGGTGGACGGCTCCGCGTTATAAAAAGATCCAGTCCCGTCTGGACGCGGTGACGAAAGCCACCAGGGAAAATCTGTCCGGCGTCCGTGTCATCCGTGCTTTCGGGCGGGAAGACTCTGAGGTGGAGCATTTTTCGGAAGCCAACGATTCCCTTGTGGATCTCCAGCTTCACGTGGGACACATTTCCGCACTGATGAATCCTCTGACTTATGTGGTGGTGAACATCGGCATCATCGCGATCCTGTACGCCGGCGCCGGAAAGGTGGACGGCGGTGTTCTGCTCAGCGGCGGGATCGTGGCCCTGGTAAACTATATGAACCAGATCCTCGTGGAACTGGTGAAGCTGGCCAATCTGATCGTCAGCATCAGCCGCGCGCTGGCCAGCCTGTCCCGTGTGGAACAGGTGCTTGACACAAAGACTGCCATGACTTTTCCGGAAAAAGCAGTTTCCGAAGGAACAGACCTACGGTCAGACAGCGAGGCGGTCCGCTTTGAAAATGTGGGCCTTACCTACGCTGGCGCCGGTGCGGAAAGTCTCACGGACATTTCTTTCTGCGCCCGGAAAGGACAGACCATCGGCGTGATCGGCGGCACCGGCAGCGGCAAGTCCAGCCTTGTCAGCCTGATCCCCCGCTTTTACGACGCCACCTCCGGCCAGGTATCCCTGATGGGACAGCCAATCCGGACCTGGGACCGGGAGACGCTCCGCAGCCAGGTGGCCATCGTCATGCAGAAAGCACAGCTTTTTGCCGGTACCATCCGCTCCAATCTTCTGTGGGGAAATCCCGGCGCCACAGAGGAGGAACTGTGGGAGGCACTGAAGACCGCGCAGGCGGATGACTTTGTCCGGGCCAAAGGCGCAGGTCTGGACGAGCCGGTGGAACAGGGCGGACGCAACCTGTCCGGCGGCCAACGGCAGCGTCTGACCATTGCCCGCGCCCTTGTGCGGAAACCGCAGATCCTGATCCTCGACGACAGCGCCAGCGCTCTGGACTATGCGACAGACGCTGCTCTGCGAAAAGCGCTCCGCCAGCTGCCAAAGGATGTCACTGTATTTATCGTATCCCAGCGGACCTCCAGTCTGCAGCATGCGGATCAGATCCTGGTGCTTGACGACGGCCATCTCGTGGGCTGCGGCAGCCACCGGGAGCTTCTGGACACCTGCAGCGTTTACCGGGAAATCTATGAAAGCCAGTTTCAGAAAGGAGATGCAAGACAATGAATCAGACCGATACCAGACCATCGGAAAAGCAGAAACAGCAGCAGACGCTGAAACGTGTACTGCGCTATATCCGTCCCTACGGTTTCTTTGTGTTCTTCAGTCTCCTCTGCTCCGCCATCAGCGTCGCGGCACAACTGATCGTCCCTGTCTACTGCGGAGACGCCATTGACGCCATGATCGGCCGGGGACAGGTGGACTTTCCGTCCGTCCTCCGGATCGCGGCAGCGATCGGAATCGTGACTGCCATTTCTGCTGTGGCACAGTGGATCCTGGCGGCATGCAACAACCGGGTGACCTTCTGTGTCTCCAGAGACCTGCGAAATTCTGCGATCCGGAAGATCCAGAAGCTGCCCCTGTCCTATCTGGATGCCCATCCCTCCGGGGATCTGGTCAGCCGTGTCATCGCCGATGTGGACACGTTCGCCGACGGACTGCTGATGGGCTTTACCCAGCTGTTCAGCGGTGTGCTGACGATTGTCGGAACCCTGGGGATCATGCTGTACCTGAACCTGGCGATCACGCTGGTCGTCGTGGTCCTGACTCCGCTCAGTCTGTTTACCGCCGGATTTATCGCAAAGCGTACTTACCGCTATTTCCGCGAACAGACGGTTGTGCGCGGACAGGAAACGGCTCTGATCAACGAGCTGATCGAGGGGCAAAAGGTGGTACAGGCTTTCGGCCATGAAGCGCAGAGCCTGGAAGATTTCGACAGGATCAATGATAAGCTGGGGGAAGTCAGCCTGAAAGCGACCTTCTTCTCCAGTCTCACCAATCCGAGTACCCGTATGGTCAACAATATCGTCTATGCGGCGGTCGGACTGATCAGCGCGCTCTACGCCGTCTCCGGCGGAATCACCGTGGGACAGCTGAGTATCTTTCTCAGCTACGCGAGCCAGTACGCAAAACCGTTCAATGAAATCTCCGGCGTCGTCACAGAACTCCAGAACGCCCTGGCCTGCGCCGCCCGTATCTTCGACCTGATGGACGAGCAGGAGCAGATCCCGGAAGCCGACCATGCGGCTGCTTTCACCAGCCACGGCCATGTGACGCTGAAGGACGTGGCATTCCGCTATGTGCCGGAAAAACCTCTGATCGAGGACTTTTCCCTGGACGTAAAACCGGGACAGCGAATCGCGATCGTCGGACCGACCGGCTGCGGAAAGACCACGCTGATCAATCTACTGATGCGGTTCTACGATGTGGACAGCGGAAGGATCGAGATGGACGGAACAGATATCCGCCAGATGACACGCCACTCGCTGCGGGGCAATTACGGAATGGTACTCCAGGACACCTGGCTGAAGGCCGGGACCATCCGGGACAATATCGCCTACGGAAAACCGGAAGCCACCGAGGAAGAGATCATAGAAGCAGCAAAGGCAGCCCATGCCCACAGCTTTATCCTCCGTCTGCCGGACGGCTATGACACCGTCATCACAGAGAACGGCGGCAACATCAGCCAGGGACAGAAACAGCTTCTGTGCATCGCCCGCGTCATGCTCTGTCTCCCGCCGATGCTGATCCTCGACGAGGCGACCAGCAGCATCGATACCCGCACCGAGATCAAAATTCAGGCGGCGTTCGCCCGCATGATGGAGGGGCGTACGAGTTTCATCGTCGCCCACCGGCTTTCCACGATCCGCGAGGCCGATACGATCCTCGTCATGAAAGACGGACACATCATCGAGCAGGGCGATCACGGCGAGCTGATGAAACGCAACGGATTCTATACAAAGCTCTACAACAGCCAGTTCGGAGAATAGGACGGCAGACAGACAAACGTCACATGAATTTTATTCCGCGGAATAATATATCCCCTCTCACACACCGATTTTTTCAAAAAGAAATGCTCCGAGTGATTTCCCGGCCATGAAAAACTCCATGGCCGGGAAATTATTCCGAGCATACATTCCTTCCTCAACCGGCTTATCTATCTTTCTATCTGACACCTTCTATATTTCATACACCTTCGTCTCATAACCCTGCAGCGTTTGAACCCCTTCTGCTTCACAGCCTGCGAAAAGATCCTCCGCCTGCTGTTTCAGAACCACTTTTGCCGGTTCCTTTCCATAGTTCAGTACGAAGAGATACCTGGATCCGTCTTTTTCACGCACCGCGATCTCGCAGGCTGCCGGGACTTCCACGATCTCCCGATAGGGAGCCATCACGCCCAGCTTCTCCAGGAAGACTTCCGCAGTCTTTTCCGTAAACGCGCCTCCGAAATAGTAGGCCTGGCCTTTTCCGTAGGAATGACGGATCATTGCCGGAGTTCCCGCATAGTAATTAGACGTGTAGGAAGCCACAACCTCCGCTCCTTCTTCCGGAGCCAGCAAGTCACTGAACACTGCCGCCTCAATGACCGTTCCTTCCCAGTCCACCGTCACTTTTCCACCTTCCGCCGGAGAGATGAATGTGTATTCCGGAATATCCGTCCCGGTCATTTCCTTCAGCATTCCCGGCAATTTCTCCATCACGCACTGTCCGCGGCTGTCCTTATATCCGGTGCGGCAGCCCACAACCAGCGTTCCGCCGTTCTTTACATAGTTTTCCAGAAGTTCTTTCCTCTCTTCCGTCATGATCACCGCATGCGGGTAGAAAAGCACCTGATAACCAGCCAGCTCCTCCGCATCTTTCACATGATCCAGATAACAGTAATCGAAAGGCGTGTGGGTCAGCTGGCACGCTTCGAACAGCGCTTTCTGGCTTGCCTTATCCACTCTTCCGTGCCACACATCCAGCTGGGAATCAAAGATATTGTCATAGTCTTTCAGGATTCCTACCTTTGCCTCATATTTTGCGCCTGCCGCTTTCTGGATCTTCTGAAGTTTCTCATAGACGGAATGTACTTCCGCCAGACGGCGGTTATCCCTGCCGGAATAATCCAAAATACCATGCCAGTAGATCTCGGTTCCCATCGTCGCCGTTCTCCAGCGGAAATAACTGATATAGTCGGCTCCATGCGCAATGCTCTGCATCGTCCACAGGGTCAGCTGCCCCGGTTCCGGTGCAGGAGCTTCCATACGGGTGTTCCATCCGTTGGCTCCGGACTGCTGCTCCATAATTCCGAAACCCGGAGAAACGGCTCGTGTCTCCGCCAGATTTCTGCTCCATTTTCTGTCCTTGATCGGATCCGCTTCTTTATAGTCGTCCAGGCAGTAAGCAAAATTCGGATATGAATCGTAGGTAAGGAAATCGAGACTCTCTTCCGTCATCCGGTGATTATCCAGATTTCCGAACAGGCCGTTGGTGGTGATAAAATCACCCGGCTTGATATATTTTCTCAGGATATCACTCTGCATCTTCGCAAACCGGCAACAGCTGTCGGAAATAAACCGAAGATAATCCAATACCTCATGAGGATTGGTGGAATTGCTGCAGGTCGTCCGCGGCACATAGATTTCCTCCCAGTCCGTGTAGGTCTGATTCCAGAACACGGTTCCCCACGCTTCGTTGAGCTCTTCCAGAGTGCCATATTTCTTTTTCAGGAATTCCCGGAATGCCAGCGTGTCGCTTTCGGAATAAAATTCATTCAGCTCACAGTTCAGCTCATTGTCAATCTGCCAGCCGATCACCGATTTCCGTCCCGCGTAATGGGCAGCGGCCTTCTCCACGATCCGCCTGCTCAATTCCTGATAGACCGGTGAATTGTAATTGTAATGGCGCCTTGCACCGTGGCGGTACAGAACACCATCCTGCCGTGCATTGAGCACCTCCGGGTACTTTGTCGTCAGCCATGCCGGCGGCGTGGCGGTCGGCGTGCCGAAGATCACCTGCATGCCCATCCGGTCGGTCAGATCCAGGAAACGGTCAAAAAAGCGGTAATCGAACTCCCCTTCCCTGGGTTCGATCTTGCTCCATGCAAATTCCGCGATCCGAATCGTCCGGATACCATTGGCAAGCATCCGTGTCAGATCCTCTTCCCAGAGTTCTTCCTTCCAGTGCTCCGGGTAATAACAGGTACCCAGGCTGATCTCTTCTCCATTCAGCAGTTTCATGTAAAAACCTCCTTTTCCCCATGCCGGACAGTTCTTCCGCCTGTCCGGCTTATTCACTTTTATTCTATTCTTTTATAGCTCCAGCAGTCAAGCCAGACATAAAATATTTAGACGCACACAAGAAAACAATCAAAAGCGGAAGTACCGCACAGGTACTCGCCAGCATCATTGCACCATAATCGGTACCACGGTCACTGACCATCGTCTTAAGCATCAGCGGCAGCGTTTGTTTATCCTGCTCTCTCAGAATCATCAATGGCTGCATAAAATCATTCCATACATTGACAAACTGCATAATTCCCAGAGAAGCATAGGCCGGTTTCAGAATCGGCGCAATCACACGGAAGAAGATTGTCCATTCGCTGCATCCATCAATACGCGCAGCTTCCATCAGAGAAACAGGCACGTTGTTCTGACAATACTGTCTCATCCAATAAATACCGAAAGCATTGGCACAGCCCGGTATAATCAGCGCAGCAAAATTATTGATCCATCCAAACCTGGACATCATAATGAACCACGGAATACATCCTGCAACCCACGGCACCATCATCGTCGCCAGAAGTACGGCAAAAAGCTGCTTTCGTCCCGGAAAATTATAAACTGCAAATGCGTAGCCTCCGATAGAACAGAAAAACAATACCAGTACCACATAAGTAATAGTAACAAAACAGCTGTTTAAAAAAGCCTGCGGGAAGTCCACTGCCGCAACCATATTTTTAAAGTTTTCCACCAGATTGCTTCCGAACCACATAGCCGGAGGGAAAGAATAAATCTCACTGGTCGTATGAGTCGCCATAACAAACATCATATAAAACGGCATCAACATTACAATCGCAATCGCAATCAAAATGGTATACAATGCAATCTTTCTTCCAATCACGCTCGTTCTGGAGAGCAGAAACAGCGCAACAATTATTACAAGAAAAACAATAAGGTAAATCATCTGCTTCTCCTCCTTTTCTTTCCAGTGTCATTGTCCGCTGAAATCTTATTAACAATCAGGGAAATCACAATTACCATAACGGTGATAACATATGCACAAGCTGAAGCATAACCATATGCAGTACCGCCCTGCGGCGCTTTATTCAACAGGTACATCATCAAAGTCAGGCCTCCATTGTTGACGCCTCCGTTCCAGTTTGAATTGGTAAGGATAAATGGTTCTGTAAACAGATTGAACATACCCATTGCAGACTGGATCAGCGTAAACACAATGATCGGTTTCAAAAGCGGAATACAGATTTTAAACATCATTTTAACATTTGTAGCACCGTCGATTCTGGCAGCTTCATAGATATCATTGCTGATTCCCTGCATACCTGCCAAATAGATAACCATATTCCAGCCGATCCATTTCCATGCGAACATTACGATAACTGCAACTTTGATCAGACTTCCATC
Organism: uncultured Fusicatenibacter sp.; assembly: GCA_902493585.1. Lineage (GTDB taxonomy): Bacteria > Bacillota > Clostridia > Lachnospirales > Lachnospiraceae > Fusicatenibacter. Next base: position 18,010 of record CABUPZ010000039.1, read on the forward strand.
GCCTCCCAGCCAGTTTACTTTATCAACGCCAAAAAAGCTGAGAACATAGTTGATCAGACCGTAATTATTGCCAAACAGATTCTGAAAAATAATACTGATTGCAACGGAACTCGTGACCATAGGCATAAAATAAATGGTCTTAAAAATATTTTCTCCTTTTACCAGCTTCAGATTCAGAATGTATGCAAGGCTCAGTCCACCAAGAAGAATTGGAATATGTGCAATAATACCGATGAAAAGTGTATTGGAAAGAGCCTTCCAAAACAGTGGATCCTGAAACATATTGATATAATTGTCAAGTCCGATAAAATGCATTGCCGAAAGCCCATCCCACCGGAAGAAGCTGATATAAAATCCAGATACTATAGGAAACAGCCCGAAAATCGCAAACAAAACAAAGAACGGAAGGATGTATACATAGGCTACCCGATATTGTATCAGGGCACCCAATATTCCCGTCTTTTTCTTCTTTTTTGATGAAGCCATATGGTTTCTCCTTTCTCATGTAGGCAAAGAATTTTTCCACAGAAAAGTGCGGGGGCAGCGCCTGCACGCTCTGCCGCCCGCACTGTCCGCAGCTATTCTTCGATTGTTTCTGGTCTATTCTTCCCAAACACCTGCATCTTTCAGAGTCTGAATCTGCTGTTCTCTCAATTCTGCCGTTGCATTTTCAATATCCTGAGCCAACAGATCACGAATTCCTTCTGCATCCAGTCCCTGATCCAGTCCGGCGTTGACAGAACTGTAGATACATCCTTCTGCCGCCGTATCCATAATTGTTGTATAAACCGGCTCCAGTTCAGCCGCTATTTCTGCCCAGAGTTTTTTCGTCTGCTGTCCGCCAAAATATGGGTCCTCAGAATCATAAATCGCAGAATCTTCCCATGCCGGCATATATGCAGGATAATAATCTACCGCTTCAAACATTGTATTCTGAGCTTCCGGAGTAGCCAGCATGTATTCTACAAATGCCCATGCCGCTTCCTTATTTTCGCTCTGCTCCGGAATTACAAGGAAAGATCCGCCCCAGTTAGAACTCTTTACACTGCCTGGAAGTGTCGTTACGCCCCAGTGTCCAGCACCTTCCGGATCAATGTCTGTCTTCAGGAATCCACCAAACCATGCACCTGTCGCTACAGAAACACATGTGCCGTCCGCATATGCCGCATATGCTTCATTGCTCCACATATCGACATTCATGTCCCAACCATTTTCACGCATCTTGATCACTGCATCCAGACATTCCAGATCGCCCTCTCGTTCCAGCTGCAGATTCAGATCTTCGTCATAGTAATCACGATTGCAGAACAGTTCATTATACAGATACGCGGCATCCGGAAGAAGCCAACGCTCACCCGGAATACTTACTGCTTCCGCCACTTCCAGCACGCCATCCCAGGTACTCATCAACTGCGCTACTTCCTCCGGATCCGTAGGAAGTCCACACTCCTCGAAAACATCTGTACGATAGAAATAGGTACATGGGCCAATATCCCACGGAATCGCTACCAGACGGCTGCCGTCCGAAGAAATGGCCTGCTCCCATTTGTATGCAACAAAATCATCTTTGAGCTCGTCCGCATTATATGGATCATCATAAAGATTGGTCAGTGCTGATGAATCTCTGTACTGAGCAATGTAGGCGCCTTCCACCATCGCTACGTCCGGAGCACCTGAGCCTGCCGCCAACGCAGTCTGCAGCGCCTGATGGTGAGCAGTTGTATCAGTAAACTGGAATTCAACCTCAATATCTGGATATTCTTCATTGAAGCCTTCCAACGCCGCCTTAAACCCCTCATCTCCCGAAGGCCATCCGCCTACGACAATTTTACCGGAAGGCTTTCCATCCGATGATGTGTTTGCCTGTGCATCGTTTCCGCTGTCTCCGGAACCGCCGCATCCTGCCAGCAGACTTGTAACCATTGCCGTCGTAAGTATAAGTGCCGTTACTTTTTGCTTCCTCATATGTTTCTCCTCCCATTTTTTCATTTTGCTTGTTTTTTCAAAACAGACATTTGTTCATTCTTTGATCAAAGGATATCCCTGATTGTTTCTCCCTCCAGAAGTTTCATCGGAACTCTGGTAACATAACGGATTTTCTTACCCTCGATCAAATCAATCAGAACTTCTGCACATTTTGCTCCATGTTCCTCCGGATACACAGAAACCGTCGAAAGAAGCGGACGGGTAAACTGACGGATATAGCTTCCATCAATTCCCACCACCGAAATCTGTTCTGGAACCTGAAAACCATGCTGTCTCAATTCACCGCACAGCCCAGCTGCCAATTCGTCGTTAAAACAAACAACAGCCGTAACATCCAATTTCCGCTTAATCAAAAGGCGCCCGATAATCTCTCCTTCAATAAAGAAATTTTCCCTGCGCAGGAACGGCTGCTCAGTATCATCCGATCCGCTCTGTTCCAGCATCTTCACCAGTTCCTCATCTTCATCCAGATCTTCCCTGCGGCAGGAAACCAGATAGTCTCCTTGTTTTCCCTTAAACACAGATTCCATCAGTCTCCACCATGTCTGGGATCTGGATTCCGTGGATTGATATCCGTACGGTGTTGCCAGTGCAATTTTCTTATGCCCTTTCTTTCTGAGACTGTTCACTGCCAACTCAATCACCTGATGCATGTCACTTTCCACCATCGGAACCGATTTTGGAAAATACACAGCATTTCCATACGAAGCCGTCACAACCGGAAGATGATAATTTTTCCCAATCGTTTGGAGATAATATTCCGTCACACTCTCATTCGGCATTATGATCCCATCCACCATCGTTTCACGAATCGATGAAAAATCAATATTTCCATTGAGCACAACCATATATCCCCGTTCCCTAGCAGTCCGTGCCATTCCCTGATACATTTGGATATAATAGGAATTCATCAAATCTTTGCAGAAGTATAAAATCTGTTTGGTTCTGCGTTTCTGCAGCGACATCGCAACCGGGTGTGGAAAATATCCCATCTCCTCCGCTGCCGCTAAAACTCTCTGCTTTTTTTCCGCATTGACATAACCACTGTTATTTAATGCTCTCGAGACCACAGAAACAGAAACTCCCGCTTTCCTTGCCACATCTTTCCTGGTTACTGTTTGTTTATCCATTGTTAGCTTTACCTTCCATTTTCGTGCACATAAATGAAAATCTGAAATTACATTGAGAAATTTTAGGCCATTTACTTCTCTATGTTGTTATAATTATATAACTCATTAGTATTATAGTCAAATATACAAAATATGGTTGCGTGACCATATTGCATTTTAACGAAAACTGCGCGTAACCAAAAGCAGCTGCATCTGTGATGTAATTCACACCACAGATGCAGCTGCGCCTGTTTTATATCTTTCGCTTCTCTCAAGCCATATACAATTTCTTCTCATTGCGCCTGCTCAGCTTGCTGAACCTGCAGTAATAAATAATAAACGCGATTGACGACAGTACCCAGGACAACGGATAGCAGAACGCCGCTCCGATGATCGTCGGAAAATGCGGAAGCCCGAAGGTGATCCAGAGGATTCGGACGCTGCAGATACCCACACCGGCGATCAGCATCGGCATCCAGGCATCTCCGACCCCTCGGAGGGCGCCGGAAAAGATCTCGATCACAATATAAGTCAGGAACGTCGGAACCATAAAGTGCAGAAGCTGGCTTCCGATCTCACGCACCGCGGCATCGGAGGTAAACATCGACATCAGGAAATCTCCCGCCACAAGCAAGACACCGTCCATGATCAGCGTCATCACAACCGCAAGCATCATACAGACACGAACACCCTGATGCACGCGCTCCACCTTCTTTGCCCCGTAATTCTGTCCGATAAACGTCGTTGCGGAAATTCCCAGCGCGCTTACCATCATCCAGAACAGACCGTCCACTTTTCCGTAAGCGGCCCAGGCGGCGACACTGTCCGTTCCCAGGGTATTGACTCCCGCCTGTACGATCACGTTGGAAATGGAATACATCGCCGACTCCATTCCCGCCGGAAGACCGATCCGGATGATACGCTTCAGCATGATCCCGTCGATCCGCAGCTTCTTCCATTCCAGCCGGTACATATCCTTTGTGCGCATCAGCGCGCCGAGCACCAGCACCGCACTCAGAAGTTGGGACAGGAT